>NZ_JBFUHM010000058.1:0-28326 GCF_056402395.1 Peribacillus sp. P4_B1 | reverse complement strand
AACACAGGCACGGGTATGATGTTGCAAAATCCTCGGGTCTACTTGGCATGGAATTACAAGGAGCAATGGCTATTTTCACCGTTAACTTGAAAAGAATATTGAAATTAATGGCCTAAAAAAGTGACAAACAGAAGCAAAAAAAGACGATTTCCATTCAAGTACCGAATGAGAATCGTCTTTTTTTAATTTGATTTACCGTACTAGTTAGAAAAACGTGAGTTTTTCAGCAGCCTCCTTTTAGAGTCTCTTTTTTTTGCCCTAATTACATCATGGCCTCAACGAGAATGCCTTTATTTTGATTAGCGTACTCCCATGTGAATTAAAAATATCTTATGAAGAACAAATAGCAATCGTAATTCCCAATCAGCTAAGTATATATTTAGATTCCTCTCATATATTTTAAGATAATGATTTGGACAAGGGGAATTTTTTTATGAAAAAGTTTGTTACGTTGCTTTTTTCAAGTTTTTGCATTGGAGTAGGTCTTAACTTATTTATTATCCCCATTCATCTAATAAATGGCGGGATATTTGGCATAAGTTTATTAATCAAATATGTTTGGGGAATCCAGGTTGGACATACTATGATCATGATCAACATTCCCATATACCTTCTATCTCTTCTATACGATAAGACTTATTTCTTTAATGCCATCCTTGGGTTAGCGTTTACTTCAACCATTATTGATTGGCTAACACCACTAAACGGTTTGGTTCATCTACCGATCATATCGAGTGCCATTATCGGTGGAATGACGATTGGGATTGGTGTTGGTTTTATGCTGAGACAACATATTAGCCCTGGTGGAGTGGATTTGCTAGCACTATTAATCTCAAAAAGCACAGCAACTAATCCAGGAATTGTTATTTTTATTATTGATTCACTAATAGTAATTGCGGGAATTATTATATTGAAAGACTTAAAGTTAATGTATTCCATCATCACGATTTCCTGTATCGGGTTATGCGTCATTTTAATCAATTCTTTTAAGTCAATAAACTTTTTTATAAGATAAAGCCCTACCTAAAATTGCTGCAACAGGGTCAATTACAGTGTTCGCAGTTTTACACTATTCATATCTGCAACACTTTCAGAAAGGCAAAGCTATTCAACCTTAAAATTACCTCAATAAGGCAATGCTAAAGTAGGCACTGCCTTTTACAATAATGTAACTCCAAAATTACCTTAAGCGGTGGACTTTTGGACTTTCCCTTATGAAATTAAAAATCTGTGAGTAAAGTATTCTACTATTACACCAAGTAATATTCCTACAATAATTGCTCCTTTGAAAGTGATTGAAGCATTCCATACCATAATAGATTGAAAGAAAATGCCCAAACAAAACGGTAGCTACAAAATCCGCTCCAACACCCATCCATAAAGTTCCACTTTTTAATATGAAATATTCCATACCAACCCCGACAATCGCTAGTACAAGACCAATAATAATTGGTTGCCAAAGAGATGAATAATTTATACCGGCACAGAAAAACCCGAAATTGGGCAAACCATAATCAAGTATATCCCCCCCTTTCGATATACATTTTGCCCGGAATGTAATGAAATTTCCGCTCCATAAAAAACACGCTGTAGTTATACATTACATAATGGAGATTCTTTCAGCCTTTCCTTTTTAAACTTCTTGATTTTTTTGATTCACACTCTAGGTAAGCTGCTCTTACAGCTTAAGAAAAAGCGATTCTTAATAAAGAATCGCTTTTTCGATAAATTAGGGTTACTGTTTTATGCAACCCTCACTAGACAGAAGAAATTTGCGACACTCCTGCCGAATAACTGGCAAGCTGAGACCCAGGAGTAGCTTGCAGCGGGAAGGCTTGGCAGACAGTCGCACGTTTACTCGTGAGTTCGCGCCGTTTACTCGTGGGATTGGCTGTTTTACTCGTGAATTTTGGCTATTTACTCGTGATTTCACCATGTTTACTCGTGAATTCAACATATTTACTCGTGAATTTGTGCTGCACCCATGATTTCGCACGTTTACTCGTGATTTCGCGCCGTTTACTCGTGAGTTTGGCTGTTTTACTCGTGAATTTTGGCCATTTACTCGTGAGTTTGGCATATTTACTCGTGAATTCGTGCTGTACCCATGATTTCGCACGTTTACTCGTGATTTCGCGCCGTTTACTCGTGAGTTTGGCTGTTTTACTCGTGAATTCGTGCTGTACCCATGATTTCGCACGTTTACTCGTGATTTCGTGCTGTACCCATGATTTCGCACGTTTACTCGTGATTTCGCGCCGTTTACTCGTGAATTTTGGCATATTTACTCGTGATTTCGTGCTGTACCCATGATTTCGCACGTTTACTCGTGATTTCGCGCCGTTTACTCGTGGGATTGGCTGTTTTACTCGTGAATTTTGGCTATTTACTCGTGATTTCACCATGTTTACTCGTGAATTCAACATATTTACTCGTGATTTCGTGCTGTACCCATGATTTCGCACGTTTACTCGTGAGTTCGCGCCGTTTACTCGTGGGACTGGCTGTTTTACTCGTGAATTTTGGCCATTTACTCGTGAGTTTTGGCTATTTACTCGTGATTTTAGCTGTTTTACTCGTGAATTTTGGCCATTTACTCGTGAGTTTGGCATATTTACTCGTGAATTCGTGCTGTACCCATGATTTCGCGCCGTTTACTCGTGAGTTCAGCATATTTTCTCGTGAATTCATGCTTCACCCCATGATTTCGGCTGTTGACTCGTTGGAGCGGATTTCTGAAATCAACAGAATATTTCTCAAGAAAAAACTGTAGGCAAACAGGAGTTTTCTTCGAATCTGTCTACAGTCAAGCGATTCTTCAAGAATCGGGCCACGACTGTTAAAGTTCAATAATTTTTTATAGAATGCATTAAAAAAAGGAATGTGGAATATGATTAAAATGTCAATCTAAGGGAGGGAATGAGAGAATAAATGAAAAAAACAAAAATTATATATTGGATCTTTACAGGGCTTTTGGTGGCATTAATGGTTTTGGGTTCTATTCCGGATATAATGTCTGCTCCCGATGCAGTCGCTTTATTTAATGATTTAGGTTATCCTACCTACCTCCTACCCTTTATTGGCATTGCCAAATTATTAGGTGTCGTGGCAATACTTATTCCTGGCTTTCCAAGAATCAAGGAATGGGCTTATGCCGGTTTTGTATTTGATTTGACGGGTGCTATGTATTCAAGCATATCAGTGGGCGACCCCGCCAGTGGATGGCTGCTTTTCATTATCGGATATATTTTGATAGCCGGCTCTTATATTTACCATCATAAAATAATAAAATCCGCTACATCGAGTACTTTGAGCAATAAGAATTGCTAAACAATATAGTTAAATAGAATTTGTGGAAATAATATTAATAGAGCCCCAATAGGATTTCCTTATTGGGGCTCTAGATGATTAACTTACTGTTTTTGAAGTCAAATACGCGACAAGTATATAACGTTCAGGTGCTGACCCGATATAATCAAAAGGATAACAGGTACTGACGGTAAGCGTTGCTCGTGGCTTTGGTACGATTACGGTACGATCATCCTCATCTACAATTCGAACTTTGTTGATTTTGTATGTGAATTCTCCTGCCGATGTTCTTACAATCAACAAATCTCCTTCACCTACTTGCCCCAGTTTACGGAATACCGTATCTCTATGACCGGAAAGAACGGAATTGTCATTTTCACCTGGCAGCACACTTTCGGCAAAGTGACCAACGCCTTTCTCCAATTCATCCTCGTTTGTTCCATGGAAAATGGGGAGTTTTGCTTTTAGTTTGGGTATATACAGTTCCCCGATTTCTTCACCCGTTTTAGGGCGGACAGGATATAGCTCTTTCTTTGTTGTTTCATTTCTTGGTGGTTTCTGTACAGTTTCTTTTACTTGGCTACTTGGAGCATGAGTCTTGTAAAGAAAGTAGCCTTTTGCAAACTTATACATATTGGATGTGGTAAACCAAACCCCAAATAAAATGAAAGCAATTGTACAAGAAAGCAGAAGTAACCGCTTTTTCTTAAATTGTTTCATATTAAGCTTTCCTTATTTTTCGATACATCAAGCTCCCGAACAAGACAATGAATAGTCCTAAAAGGGCATTAGGGATATAATCGGAAGCGGTCTTTGGAAGTTTAGCTCCTTTTACCGTATGATGTTCCGATTTCTTAATAGTGCTGATTTTTTGTTTTACTGGTTTAGCAACTGGTGCCTTTTCAATGGTCCTTGTCACTTCTTTAGCAGAATCCTTTAATTGTTGGCCCGCATTAGTAAGAGTGTTAGAATCGACCATTTCACCCGTAATCAAAAGATCAGCCAAGAACTTCCCGTCAGTAGTGTATATGGCTATTTTCAAGTTAGCACCCTTCAATTCTTCCAATTTCATTAAATCCAAAAGGGATACAGGTGATTCCGAGCCGCTTTTCACAAGGGAATAGGATACTTTTAGCTTAAAGATGGAAAGTAGTTCTTCATAGATAGATGTCATTTCAGCTATCTGTCCAGCAGTAAGCTCGGTTGCTACATCAAAATCCTCGAAAGCCATCATGCGGTTGCCCAATTCTTCAAGTCGCTTGACTGTTTCCGGATCTGAAAGATGATCTTCCAAAGTTATTAAATGGTCTTCAAGTCGCTGTAGTTCCTCTTCCGTTAGACCGAGATCCCCCTCGAAAATAGGCAGAAGATCATCGGCAACTTCTCCTTCCAAATCCCCGCCAGTAATGGTCCAAACAGTTTCTTCAAGATTATCTATGTATATATAATCGTTAAAATCTTTACCATTTTCCTTTAACAATTGAAGCAGTGGTTGTTTATCCAGTCCATAATTCTCATTAAAATAATCTAAGTTGCTTAGGTCTGCCTTTATGACGTCACCTAAGAATTCGCTAAGCTCTTCGACAGATTCAAAGTCTTCAGTACTTAAATCATAGGTGTCTAATGATGCTTCGATATCGTCCTTTGTTACTGCGAAGCCTCTTTCCTTGCTGACCTTGGTTAAATATTTGACTAAATCTTGGTCAAAATTTGGATCCTGTTCAAAATCACCCTCTTCTGTATAGAAATAAACAGCTTCATCCAGGTCCCAGATAAAGATATAATCGTCCAGTTCTTCGCCATTATCGTGTAATAGTTTAATTAGGCCTTCATTAGTTAGGTTATAATCCTCATAAATGGTATCTAAATTACTTAAATCTGCTTTAATAACTTCGCCTAATGTTTCTTTAAGATCATCAATAGATTGAAAGTCTTTAATACTCTCATCATATGTAGAAAGAGAACTTTCAATATCATCCTTCGTTACTTCAAATCCCCTTACATCGCTTACCTTTTTTAAATACTTTGTAAGTTCCTGCTCAAAATTATTGCTTGGAGCTGCCGATGCTAATTGTGGGAACAAGCTAATTAACATCGTAATTGAAAGTAAAATGGTCAACAGTTTTTTCATACTTTTCTCCTATTCATAACATTTCTATATTTCTAGAAAATTATAAAGTATTAACCATAACTTAACAACGAGGTTATTTCTTCCAATTAGAAAAAATGATATTTTACTTACTTTGCTTAGAAAACCTCTTTTTGGAGGTTGATGCTAAAAAATAGCACCTCCAAGTGTAAGATTTTACCTAACACTTGGAGGTGCAGTTCAGTAACAAACGAGAATTACGAAGAGATTTTAACTCGTATGCTTACTTCCATAAAAGACTAACTGTTTTCCTTCCTGTTCTTCCATTTTGAATCCACGCCAACCTTTTGCGAGTATTTCTTGCTGGGCTGCAATATCATTCATCTCAATGAACTGGATTTCCTGCCAATGAGATGCGTCCACTACCGACAATTCCTTGACAAATACATAACGCATTTGCCCCCCATATTTCTCCTTTAATGCTGCAATCTCCATTCCCTGGGCAAACTTATCCTTCAAACTTGGGATGTTAAAAGGCGCAACCGTACAGCATACATATCGGTAAGTTGACTCGTGATTGTTCAGCTCCTTCATGATTAATGTTGCAAGTGTCTGTTGCAGTTTATTTCCCCTGTATGCAGGGAGTACGGTTGAAATTTCCTGATAGATAACATTCGACAGCTCGTTTTCTGTCAATCCGATATCTCTACCTAGATGATCCTCATCAATAGGAGGAGCCAGCAACGCCCGGAACGCAATTAATTCTTTACAAACGAATGCTCCAATCATCAGTCCATTTCCTTCTAGAATATATTGAAACTCTTCCTTGGTAAGCGGTTGAAGCACACCATTATCGTTCAAATGTTGAACGATCTGTTCTTGGACTTGCAATATATCGATTAAATCCTCCAACACTAATTTTCTGACCTCAAACCGCTTGTGATGTTCCCATTCCTTTTTGATGGTTCCCTCATAAATCAATTCCAAAGTGGCTCCCCCTTTTATCGGATAACATCCTGAAAAACAGTTAATTCAACTAGCGTTTCTTCATTTATCTGTACACCTAATCCTGGATTTTCAGTCAATCTTATATATGGCACATCATAGAATAGATTTCCAACATCCCTTGAGAATTTCAATGGACCGGTGAGTTCTACGCTTGTGATCACTTTCTTGGAAAAAGCTACATGGAATCCTGCTGCAGATCCAATAGAAGATTCAACCATCGAGCCTATCTGGCATTCTAACCCAGCAAGCTCCGCTTGGTGGGCAAGCTTTACCGCAGGATATATGCCACCGCATTTCATCAGTTTAATATTTACTTTATCGGCTGCTCGTTTCTGGATAATTTCACGCATTTCCCGGGTGCCCTTTAACCCCTCATCAATCATCAACGGGATCGTAGACTTCGATTTTATTTCAACCATTCCATCGATGTCATCTGCAGCTACCGGTTGTTCAAGCCAATCAAGCTCGCATTCACGCAATTGATCAATCGCTATAAGAGTTACCGCACTGTTCCGCCACCCTTGATTAACATCTGCTCGTATAGCGATATTCTCACCCACACGGGCGCGCACAGCTTGAATACGTGCCACATCCTCACTGACATTGGTGCCAACCTTCATTTTAAATGACTGATAGCCCTTATCGGCCATAGCAGCCGCTTCTTCTGCCATTTTTTCGGGAGAGGCTATACTTAAGACATGGGTAATCGGAAACTCCTCATGATAACGCCCCCCTATTAACTGGTAGACTGGCTGCCCCAGTTTCTTACCCATGATATCAAAGCAAGCAATATCGATAGCCGCCTTAGCTGTAGGGGCTCCATAAATCGTTTTGTCCATCAAATCATGTAGACTTTCGATTTCAAATGGATTCCTGCCTAACAGTATGGGTCCCAGCGTATTTTTCAACACCTGGTAGGTCCCTTCCAAAGTCTCACCTGTCACATGTTCGTCTGCCACACCTTCCCCGTACCCAACAATCCCTTCATCCGTCTCTATTTTTACAAGAATCGATGGCATAAATTTGTAGGTATGGTAACTAACCACAAATGGCTCTTTAAGAGGCAGATGGATCGCATATAGGTGGATCGCTGTAATTTTCATTTCTAAACTCCCTTTCGATTCACAATATTGTCCGAATTTGATATAGTTGTCGTTAATACACCGTTATTTAGGAATACATTAGCTCATTCACCAGGAGGTTAACAATGAATACAAGAATTGCTGTCATTGGTTCCACTGAATTTATCGAAAGAATTGAATCCATAACATCGGAAATTGCTGAAATTGACTTTGACGCCTATATATATCAGAAACCTACTGAGGCCGGTCTGCTTATAAAAACTCTAAAGCCGTGTGATGCTGTGTTGTTTTCAGGGGCGTTGCCGTACTATTTTTCAAAAAAATATCATGAGCATCTTCCGGTTCCTTCTTTTTATTTAGCACAAGATGAGATGTCGGTCGCTTCTTCCTTACTATCCGTGCTATATCATAAAAAAATCTCTCCTCACCGAATTTCCATCGATGTTAGCCAAGCCTCCATTGTCACGAACGTATTAGCTGACCTCGAAATCGAGATGGATACAAGCTACATTATGGATTACCAGGAAATGCTTAAGGACTCATTTGACATTTCACTGATCACTTGTTATCATCAAAAACTTTGGAAAGATGGTTTCATTGATTTTGCACTAACAAGCGTACATTCTGTATTTGATCAACTGCAGCTTATTGGTGTACCTGCCATGCGCATGGTTGATCCTCAAAGTTCCATTTTTAAAGCACTGCAGGATATTAAAGCCCATACAGACCTAATTAAAAGCAGGTCTTCACAAATTGCCGTTTGCTATGTCATATCGGAAGAAGCGAACGCTCATGAACTGGTAGATGGGTTGGCACATGAAATTCAAGCCTCCGTCCAGTTACTTGAAGACTGCCATTTCATACTGTACAGCACCCGTGGTGATATCGAATCATTGATGAACAGAAACGGGCTGAATCATTTTTTTGCCCAATTACAGAAAAAGGGCACGATTGGTTTCGGATATGGTTCAACTATTATGGATGCAGATCGACATGCAAAGATTGCCCTCGGTTTTGCTGAAAAACATAGTGATGACAAATGCGGATACATTTTCACAGAAGACAAAGATTTGCTTGGCCCGTTTCCACAGCATGCTAAACAGCAACGCTTGAAAAACGATCATCCCGAACTTCTTCAGGTGGCCAAACAGACAAAATTGAGCCCTGCAAACATATCTAAAATCATCCAGTTCAGTCATTCCCGCCAATCCGTCCAATTCACAGCTGCTGAACTAGAGGATTATTTACAGGTGACCCGTCGTACCACAGAAAGAATTCTAAAAAAACTATCCGATCATGGTCATGTGACCATCGTTGGAGAAGAAATGACCTATTCAAAAGGGCGTCCCCGAGCTGTTTATGAACTTAATTTTCCAGTATACTAAATCCTAAGAAAAGAAAGGTTCTCGTAGAGGGAACCCTCTTTTCGAAGGGCTCCTGCTTTGGAGCATGTCCCATTAAAAGTTCGGCAAGTTATATTGGAAGAGTTGCTTCCTCTTCTTTCTTGATACTTTGAATTTCAGCTTCTGTCAATTTCGTAATTGTAAAGCCAGTCATCGCATAAATGATAGAAATAACCGGGATGATAAAATTCAGAATCGCATATGGTGCATAATCGAATGCATGCACACCAAGTGTAGCTAAAATAAATACTCCGCAAGTATTCCAAGGAACAAATACCGAAGTCAATGTTCCGCCATCCTCAAGTGCGCGGGATAGGTTCTTCGAGTGTAATCCTTTATCACGATAAGCTTTTACATACATACGTGAAGGAATCACGATGGAAATATATTGTTCTGAGCATGTAATATTCGTCGCAAAGCATGATAAGACCGTTGATGCTACGATACTTCTTGATGTTTTTGCAAATTTTAATATTTGCTTTACGATCGCTTGAAGCATGCCTGTATTTTCAAGGATTCCACCAAATGTCATCGCAACAATGGTCATTGACACGGTGTACATCATTGAATCCAATCCGCCGCCGTTAAACAGCTTGTCGACCATTTTATTGCCCGTATCAATCACGAAGCCGCTTTGCAAAGCTGCTATTGCATTAGCCACGTTGCCACCTTGTATGAAAATTTGTGATAAGAAACCGAGCAAGACCCCTATTATCAATGCTGGAATGGCTGGAACCTTTTTAGCAACAAGAATAATGACGATTAACGGAATGATCAATAGGAATGGGGAAATGACAAAGCTATCCTGTAAAACACGGATCGTTTGTTCAATATTCGCAGCATCCATATCTCCTTTCCCAAAATCCCTCCCAAGAATGGCGTACACGACCAAGGCAATGATAAAGCCCGGAATCGTGGTGTAGAGCATATGGCGAATATGCACGAATAAATCTGTTCCTGTCAGCCCGGATGCAAGATTCGTCGTGTCTGAAAGCGGTGACATTTTATCACCAAAATATGAGCCTGAAATAATGGCCCCAGCAATCATTGGCGCAGGTATTCCCATACTTAGTCCAATCCCCATCCCAGCAACACCGATAGTCCCCATAGTTGACCACGAACTACCGATAGCCAATGATACCACTGCACAAATAACCGAGATGCTTACAAGAAAAAACGAAGGTGTGAGGATTTTGAGACCATAATATATCATGGTGGCAACAATTCCTCCGCCCATCCAAGCCCCAATCACCATCCCTACCAGAATAATGATGACGACTGCCGGCAGAGCGAGACGTATCCCCTTGTACATAGACTCTTCAATTTCACTCCACTTATATCCAGAACACAAAGCAACAATAGCTGCAACTGATGTTCCTAAAATAAGTGGAATATGTGGACCCTGTTCCAGCCAGACAACCGTAATTGCCATCATTACAATCATGACGATGAGCGGTATTATTGCAACACCGAATGACATTTCTTTTTTCATAAAGCATCCCCTTTGTTTTTAAGGTTAATTGAATGACTCTAGTATTTTGATAACTATTTAAAAACAAATAACACGTCGTTAAATAGCCGTTAATAGAATCATCATAATATTTCCATGGATATTCGTCAATTGATTTTTTTGAAAATTGAGTCTCTTTAGAGAATCGTTTGAACATCCCCTATCGTTACCAAACAAAACCCTGCAGTAACAACAGCAGTTTAAGAATTGATCTTCTAAGTCTTTTAATACGAGAATACCCTTGCCCCTACATCGGAAAATTTACTTTCTCAAGATAAGGACTTACAATACGAAGCCTACAATCATATTCTTGCATCTACCAAAGAAGAGGTGGACTGGGCTTATGAAGTATGGGAACAATTGAAGTTGGATTTAACACATTCTGATAGCCACCGAGGATCGAGGGCTGTCCAATTTCTTTCTGGTTTGGCAAAAAGTGACCCTGAGAAAAGAATGCTAGGGGATTTCCCATTGGTTTTTGGAAGTGACAAAAGAGAAAAAATTCGTCACAGCAAGACATAGCCAAGGACTTAGGAATTTGTTTATTGAAATAAAAGATGAGGAAATAAAGCAAATCGCATTGAATTTGGTTGAAAAAGAAGAGCATACAAAATATCAAAGGAAGTATGCAACTGAATGGAGAAATACGTAGACAATCTACGGATTTGTTGAATAGTCTGTCATGCTACGAGTCCATACAACCGTATTTGTTAATAGGATTTTCCAAGTGTTAACCTTCCTTCTATGAAGTTATTGACCTAATTTTTTACTATAATTATCAACGTGATTGTAATCTCCGTGTTAATCAATATTTATAAAAAGAGAAGTAGAGAAGATTTTGGTTTTTTCTTACCCTTTATTAGCTTAACGATTCCACTATTTTTACGTAGCAACTTATGGCCAATACCTTTATTTTTCATTGCTTATACATATATTGAAATTTCCGCACCCTATCATTTTCTATGGATGAAAATAATCTGATCGATATAATAATGTTTGCAATAGTCGAAATCGTTATTAGCATAATGAATGTTCATTACTTTAAAAAGATATACATTGAAAAAGCGCGGCTTTTAGGTGTTTTAATTTTACTCCCTTTCTATCAGCTCCATCCACACTCCTTAAAGGTATCACGATTCATTCCCATCAACTCCTTAACATCTTTAATACTAATTCTTCTTACATTTAGTTAAACGAGAAGCAAAAATAAAAAAATTTGCCTCTTATCAGGTTCTTAGTACTAATCTCTTTTTCTCCTAATAAACTTAATAAAATAACTATTTTAGGAGGGGCGCAATGTTTAATAAATCCACGAATAAAAAACCGAATGGTGATAATCCACTTATTTGTAAAATTAATGACGTCACATATCAAAAGTACCATCTATATAAGAAATCATATGAGCGGGAAGTATTGGTCATAAAAGATTACGGTGAAGATAGCGGTGTTACCAATAAAAGTATTGCGTTATTCGAAGCAGTTAAAGATCAATTTGACCGTTTTAAAATTGCAAAAATTGTTAAAGAAATTAATAAAGACAATATTTTGGTCGATAGCGATCTCATCCTTATAGACAAAAAAGGAAATGAGCTACACCTATCTGGTTGTAGTTGCGGGTATGCTGGAACTGGTTCACAGGGGACAGTTAAAATTTTGAATAAAGCTGGATTCGAGATAGATAGAAGGTTTGTGTTTTGTTCAAAAGGATTCACTCTTTTTCATCCAAATGAAGAAAAAGAACTTTATGGCGAACGTTTATAAGTTCCAATGAATCTAGAATAAATATTGGATCCACTTTAAATGCCATATAGAGATAAGATTCTCTACACAATTGTTGTCAAATTGTGTTCAGCCTGCTATTTCCCTTTTATTATGCAAAAAAGCCTTGGTACTGAGAAACTCAGCAATACCAAGGCTTTAAGGCTATTAGAACAATACATGTATTATAATTATTCACCATAAACCAGCAACTTCTAGTTGAAGTAAGATGCCTTAAAGACAGCTCTGATCATCAGCTAACACACCCGTTAGCTGTATAAAGCCTTATAAATCTGTTCTCCCCCAAAAATAAAAATCTCTTCTTCATCTTTACATAACTCAAAAACATCTTCGATTGTATGGGCATTTTCACAACCGTCAAAGTAAAATCTATGTCTATTGTCAAAATAATATTCCTTTGTGAGGTAAAGCCCTTCCGATTGACTCAAGGTTCTTTCTATCCAATATGATGTGAATTACCTTAGGGAGTTCAACAAAAGCTAGCTTTAATATTCTTTTACACTCTTCTTAATCCGCTGATTTAGTGATTAAATCATAAATATTTTTCAAATTAGTCTTAAAATATGTAGTAAAGTACCAGTCTTGATAAGCTTTTGGTACTAATATATCATCAATACTTTTCTTACTTTGGACGGACTCCGTCACCAATGTAAGAATATCATTTATGTAACCTTTCACTTCATGAAGTTCTTTCATTGAGCAAATTTCGCCATGCCCCGGTATGATAGTTTCTAGACCAAGAAGTTCAACTCGCTCCAAAATAGTTAGCCATTCCTGAGGATTTGCATTAATCATTACAGGATGATGCTTCGAGAGTACTAGATCCCCCATTACGGCAGTTTTTTCTTCAGGTATGTACACGAATGCATCACTTTGCGTGTGACCGCCACCATACGTGATAAGTTGTACGATCCGTTCACTACCATGAATACTCATCTGTTGATCAAAAGTTATCGTTGGTAGTGAATATATCAAATTAGGGAGTGTTTTCATGTACTCACGGTCACTAGCATTTTCCCATTGCATTTCCTTTTTAAGTTTTTCGTTTGTCTCTTGTTGTATTTTTACCTCAAAATCTTCAATAGCCTGATAAATCGGTTCCGGGTTTGACAACTGCTGTGTTACCCTGTTTTTTCCAAATACAGCCATAATTTCACGTGTAATAGATATAGAAATTATTTGTGCCTTGGGGCTAAACAGTTGATTCCCGCTTGTATGGTCACTGTGCCAATGTGTGTTGATTACATAGGAAACTGGGTTTCCAGTAAGGTATATTGCAGCCGCCTGCAAATCCTCTGCAGCCTGTATTGTCGTGAAGGTATCGACCACAAGCGTTGAATTACCTAGATCAATGATTGTTGCATTCCCTAAAGATCCGGTACCTGGGACCGAAATTGCTGCAAATATACCCTAAGCGACTTGATTCAGCCGGAAATGCTTTGATCCCTTAAATGTACCCATTCGATTTTTCATGAGTTACCTCTCCTCCTACCTAAAATTACTACTTATTAATGTCACTGGAACTGAACCAAATACATTTCTTTCCACTAGTTTATTTTCAAAAATAAAGTAAAGCAATTGTTAATGACAGAAGGTTTTATTTATTTTTTTGTTCTTCTTTTGCTTTTTCAAGGACATTTTGTATAAACGGTTCTTTTGCTTGAGTATATCCAGTTCTGTCTAGGTAATGCTCTACAGCTAAATCCTTTTTTAATTGATGATATTGTTTTAGTACATCAGAATGAGTTCTTAAATAATTTCTAAACAAAATATTATTATTCCAGTATCTACTTTCAAACTTGTATATATGTAAATGATGTGTTCCTGCTCTCCATTGTCCTCTTCTAAAAAACCTCCTTTCTGGAAATTCCTTATGAGCTACAAATTCATACCCTATTTGTTTTAAGGGTTCAATAAATTTGTCCGCTTCTTCTAAATCAATAACACCAACCATTATATCCAAAATGGGTTTTGCTCCTAATCCAATAACCGATGTACTCCCAATATGTTCAATGCAAATATTGTTCTTTTTTAAGACCCCCATTATCTTCTTTTTTTCCTGCTCGTATTCCTTCGACCAATTTGGATTATAATTTTCGATTACAACTGGTTTTTCCATATTCCCCACCCATATCATTTAATAGGAATTATTATATCTTGTTCTTGCTCTATGAGAAAAGAGCTGCCACAGCACCCCCCCTACCCAATTTCAGCATATACCGTGTAACTCCTAGCTTTTACTATGTCATTTACACTCTTTCCGTATGTTTCACGTTCATTATTAGCAAAATAGCTCGAGGGATAAATTACGGTATAATTCCTGGGTAATGAGTTGTAGTTGTTAATGAAGCCCATAAAAAAACGCCTTCCTCTCGTATTGATTCTACAAAAAGAATAGCGTTTTTCTTGTTTTGAGGATTGGCTTGATGGACGCGTGGCGGGCTCCCGTCTAATATTACTAATACCATTAGATTCTTTTTGAGGAACGCCGGAAATCCCTTGGGATAACGGCTGTTTGATATTTTTATACTCAAAACACGGCCTTTCAATGAAAAGCCGCTTTACAATCTGATTGAACAAACAATTTTACTGCTGGCTTAAGCTAAAATATGACCGCCTTCCACATGAAGAACGGTTCCAGTCACGAAACTATTTTGGAGCAAGTATAGTACACTTTGTCCAACGTCTTCAGCTCTTCCTATTCGTTTCAATTGAATTAAAGAGATTTGGATTAAATTTATAGAAGATTAAATATAGATCATTCTTTAATTTTGGGTGCTTCAATTATGAACGATATCAGACATGATTTGATTTATGGAAAATAAATGAATCGGCTATGGTTAGTTTTTACTAGCAGACGAGTTTAAATGTCTATGCCCACGTATCAAAGGAACCCGGAGAAAAAAGTGTGGATGGTTATTCTAAATACAAGGATAAGGCTCAAGATGAAATAGTATACCAGTTCCTTTTCATTATAAAATTAAAAAAAGCCTTGATAACTGAGAAACCCAGTAATACCAAGGCTTTAAAAAGTACATTGACACAAATTTTTGCGTCCCATAGATGAACCAGTGTACAACATACTTCTTAGCATAATCAGACATCAATAAACTTTACAAAATGCCTGTTTAATACATTCGTGAAAATAGACTCTGCACTATTAGGAATAAATGATTTATGGGGATTTAGCGGGCGAAATTTATTGGTGACAAATAAATCCTTATCACCACATCTCTAACTTACTGCCTTAAGAGTGGATGATTTATTTGAGAAGGAAGAAAATTTTAGAATTATTCTATTATCCATAATTTGAAAGGAGAAGGGACACTTTTTTTTGTGTCCCTTATCCGGGGTATAGTTCATAATAACGATCTTTTTAGAACCAACGCACTGTGCGTTCATTATGAACCTTTCAAGGCTTCTCTGTTATGTGTAGTCTTTTCCCCACATTTTTATATGTTTATTAGAAATACATTATTGTAGGTGGTTTTGCTGTCCCATTTGGCCATATTGTTGCTGACCTTGTTGATTTCCCATTTGCTGTCCGGATTGTTGCTGCCCCCCGATCATTTGTTGTAACTGCTGTTGGGCCTGACTTACAGCTTGATTCATTTGAGTTAATGCTCGATTACTTTGAACATATTGGGAAGCTTGATTTAAAGTTTGAATTGCTTGTTGAATAGATTCCTGTAATTGTTGATCTGTTTGTTGTAATTGTTGTTGTGTTTGACCACTTAATTGTTGAATCTGTTGCGATAATTGATTTTGTTGACCCTGTGATTGTTGTTGATTTTGTTGACCCAGCTGCTGGCCGGATTGTTGTTGCCCTTGTTGTATTTTTGATAGTGAAGATTGCAGGTTATTTAATTGATTTCTAAAGTCACTTAAATCTTGTCCAATCTCAACATCCACACTTTTTCTAACCTCAGATTCAATTTTTTTCTTGGTGTTATTATCCATAAAAATCCCTCCATATTTAATAATGAAACCTTTAAAAGTCCTTTAGTATGATGCCCGATTGATTGATTAAATATCCAATTAAATTTTTCTAGAACGGATTGATGATGAGTGGATTGCTCAACTTCTTTGTCATGGGTTATTGGAAGCAAGCTTTGCGTGACGCTCGTTAAAGAAGAAAAAAGATGAGTTAATCCTTACCCTGAGTTGATATGTGAACTCTCATCAAAAGTATAACCTTTAGTCCGTAATCCACTTTTATACCTTCCAATGACAACTTTATTTCTTGTTTTTTTCCTCCTTTTTATCCTTTAAAGAGTAAGCAGTATGTATTACAATATATCAATAGTTATAAAATGGTATTTTAGTTAATAATTACTGATTACTATTAGGGGGCTAAGTAATGGGAATTTCCTGTAATTCAGACCGATTATCATTTGAATCGAAATCATAGTAATATTCTGCTTGTCGTTAAAATTTTAAAGAACCTTATTGCATATTTAATAAGGCCACCCAAAAAGGAGAAACTTTTAAATTTATATTGAAATTAATTTTATCAGTCAGAATACGATACAATCTTATGTATTTAGGTTTGTGAGTAATTTTTTGAAAATTCTTTTTTCGAAAAAGTAAAATATAATTCATTCATGGAGGTTTTAATTTGGCTAATAAAGTACCATTTTCATTTATTGTAGTTATTGGTTTAATGTTATTTGCTCTATTTTTTGGGGCAGGAAATTTAATTTTCCCACCAATGCTTGGGCAATCAGCAGGAATGAATATCTGGTCAGCAAATGCAGGGTTTTTAATAACAGGAGTTGGCTTACCGTTACTTGGTGTGTTAGCACTTGGTTTTTCGGGGAAAGATGATTTACAGTCGTTAGCAAGTCGTGTACATCCTGTATTTGGTATTGTATTCACAACCATTCTTTATTTAGCCATTGGTCCTTTATTTGCTTTGCCTAGATCAGGCAACGTTTCTTTTGAAATCGGTGTAAAACCTTTTTTGTCCGAAAATTCAGGCCCAGTTCCTTTACTTATTTTTACAATCATCTTTTTTAGCATTACGTGCCTTTTTTCGATCAATCCCGCGAAAGTTGTCGGAATTGTCGGGAAAATATTAACACCAATCAAGATAACGTTCATTGGAATCCTAGTAGTAGTTGCTTTTAATCATCCAATCGGAGATTTTCAAGCACCTATTAAAAATTATTCAGTTCAACCATTTTTTAATGGGTTTAGAGAAGGTTATTTAACAATGGATACGCTTGCATCTTTTGTTTTTGGCATCATCATCATTAATGCCATTAAAGAAAAAGGTGCTAGAACAAAAAAACAAATTATGGTTGTTTGTGCAAAAGCAACTGGAATTGCTGCCTTTTTCCTGGCAACCATGTATTCAGCTCTTTCTTATATGGGGGCTACAAGTGTAGAAAAACTTGGGCACCTGGAAAATGGAGGTACTATATTAGCAAAAGTCTCGGATTATTATTTTGGAGCTTATGGCGGGATATTATTAGGATTAATGATTACAGTAGCTTGTTTAACAACAAGCGTAGGACTTGTTACATCCTGTTCTTCCTTCTTCCATAAACTATTTCCAAAGGTACCTTACAAAACAATTGCTATTAGTTTATCTATTTTTAGTGCAATAGTTGCTAATATTGGGCTAACACAGTTAATTACTGTTTCTGTTCCTCTCTTAACAGCTATTTATCCATTAGCTATTGTATTAATTTTCCTAACATTTTTTCATTCTTTAATTAAAGGGAAAGCTGAAGTGTATCAAGGAAGCTTACTTTTAACATTTATAATTAGTTTATTTGATGGATTAAATCGAGCTGGTATATACTTTTCATCCATTAATAATTTTTTTAATAAAATTCTTCCTATGTACGATGTAGGACTAGGATGGATTATCCCAGCAATTGTTGGAGGATTTATAGGGTTTAGCAGTAGCATACTACGAGGTAAATTTGGTCTTAATCCTCCAACTAGAATAGTTAAATAAATAATACATATTAAAAAAAGGTCAACCAGTAATTTTTTTACTGGTTGACTTTATAATAGGAACAGCACCTGTTAGCTGCCTTGAAAAGGTGAACATGCCCTTAAAGAAAAAGCGCTGCCGAAGCAACTCCCTTATAAAGTAAAGTACCTATTAGCATAAACCGGGCTCCATTTTCAATCTAATGTGATTCATCATGTAATAACCTTTTCTCCATAGTCCTCAATCTATTTAAAACCCTCTATACTTAATAAAATTAAAGAGCCTTACAAAAGGCACTTTAATCACTGTTACATCTCTTATTTATCTTTCCTTACAAGTAGTGAACAGCACTCCACGTGTCCAGAGTGTATGTGGCAACACATGGGGGGATGGTGAGACCATAACAAAAAATCCCCCCAAACTCTTATTCTGGGGGAACATAAAACGCACTTCAATATCCTTCTAAAATCCGCTAAAAATATTGATTCCTGCGGGCGGATCCAATTATATACTTAGTAAATTCCCACCGAATCAAATCCGGCAGCAGCTGCAGCCTCTTCCTTGCTGCCTTCACCATAAATATCAATTGCAGACTGAACAATAGCCTTACGAGCGTCACTAAAATCGGAATTTGGCGTTAAATAAACGCTTATTGAACGATAGTAGATTTGTCCTAACTTGTGCCTTCCAATTTCTTGACCAATCAAATATGCAGCGTGGTTTGTAATCGAGGAATTAACATGGACACCGCCGCCATCTACCGAAGTTGGCATGTGATAAAATTCATCCATATGAGCCGGATAGACTCCACTGCCATATGCAGCTCTTTCCGCATTACTTACTACAACACTGTTGGGATTACTTAAGCTGCGCAATCTCGTTACACCGTCAGCTTTAGCAGCTGGTGCCATAATATCCTCACCCATTTCCCAATCATCATCGTCAACAAGTGCACCAAAGACGTCAGCAAATGATTCGTTTAGTGCTCCAGATTGATTACGGTAAACTAAATTTGCTGTATGAGTGATGACGCCATGAGTCATTTCGTGGGCAGCAACGTCAAGACCGGCTGATAGTGAAATAAAGTACTCACCGTCACCATCCCCATAGGTCATCCAACGCCCATTCCAGGATGCATTGTTGTAATTATTGCCATAGTGTACCTTAGAAATGATGGCCATTCCTTCACCATCAAGAGAATTTCGGCCATGCTCATTAAGGTAATAATCATATACCTTTTCCGAATTATAGTGTGCATCGACAAGAGCCCGATCATAATCGCCGATAAATGCAGCAGAATTCCCCACATATAGAGTATCATTACTGGAACTATTATCATTTTTAGCATCATACGTAAGTATTCCATCAAGACCATTATGAGAGTAATCAGCTAACGCAAACTGAGTTCCAGATTTAGGTTCCTTCACTTGGGTAATATGTAATTCCCTGTGAGCACCATGTACCCCTTTTCCAGCACCTTTTTGTGTTTTCATTTCATCAGCATGCATTAAACCATTATACTTATCGATGATTTCTCCCGTGTTTGCATCCACAAAGACAAACCAGTTGCCAGGCTCATCTCCCATGAAGTTAACATTCACTTTATAAGCTGTATGATTCTTTCCTTCAAAAGGATAGACTACAAGCTCAGAAGTTGGCTCATACGTTAGCTCTTCAGGGGCATTGACAGATGATAGTGCCTGCTTAAGTGCTGCATCACTGCTTAAGGAGGCAGTCGTGTCCACCGCATCATCGGCAATCGTCTGATTTACTCTTCCGTTGACGGATACGACTTCATTATTCTTATTAAAATGAACAATAACTTCGGATCCTTCTACGTTCACACGATTTATTGATTGATTAAAGCGAACGTGGGTCATACCGAGTTTATCTTTTTGTGAATCTTTTACTTTTAGGTTTTTATCTGGATTTTTAATTCCGGTTTTACCTTCGTTCTTCTTTAAATAATTTAGTGCATTGGAAGTGTTGCTAGAAGAGAATTTCTCAGCAAATCGCTCCTTCACAAAAACAGGAACGTTTGCCTTCTCATTCCACTTAGAAGCTTGTACACTACTAGCCACCATCGAATCAACCGGCTTCGCAAATACATTACCGGCTGGGATAGAACCTACCAACAACGCTGACGATAGAACTGCAGGAACAATAAACTTTTTCTTCAATACGATACCCCCCAATTTTTTCCATCGACTTCATTATAGATTAATAAAAGTTAATTTACATGAATATTTGGAATTATCTTAATTTTATAAAAACTATTAAAACCCGGATGACATCTTATGTTAGGTACAATTAACCACTTGACATGGTGATGAAATTAAAAATACCTTTAAATTTATTGGATTTTCTATACTTTTTTTGTAGTTAATTTAAACTAATTATAAAAGGTTGATTAATTAATTAATTAATTAACCTATGGGGTCATTAATAAGGGGGGATAAAATAGTGATATTCCCCCTTTATTGCATTTCTCGACGGCCTGTCTATACTGTCTCGTTTTCTTTATTCTTGAGAAGCCAAGATAAAAGAAGAAGAAGATACTAAATCAATAAATTTGAAAGCCCTTTGCTATATATGCTAGCAAAGGGTTCATTTTTTCTTCCTTAAAATCATTTGTTCCTCCAGAATATTCTTTTGCTGCTTTGATACAAAATAATTATAATAGATAACTACTTTTTTACAGCAACAACTCTTTAAACTCTTCTATAAACCTTCAATCCAAAAATATATGAAATTAATATTATTAACACCATCCAACCGAACGACACCCACAGATCATTTCCAACAGGCTGCGAGTCTAACAGATTTCTAATAGTTTGAATAATCGGTGTCATTGGTTGATTTTCCGCAAAGATTCGGATGATCTTCGGCATTCCTTCGACAGGAACAAATGCAGAACTGACAAAAAGCAGCATTATTAAGATATATGAAAAAGAACTTGCTCCTTCAATACCTTTAGCAGCCAATCCAAATGGCACTGAAATCCACGTTAATGTTAGCGAAAAGAGAGTGATCAATAGTGCCACAAGTAGCCATTCAGCAAATGTTGCATCACTTCTAAATCCAGCTATAAATCCTACTATTAATACGACCATTATTGAAACTAACATAAAAATAACTGAAGCTATTACCTGCCCCCCCAGTACAGATGATTTGGCTATGGGCATTGACTTAAATCTGTCAAACATCCCTGAGGTTTTGTCTAAATTTATCCGTAACGAGGTGTAAGCAGATCCTGTAGCAATCGTCATTAACAGAATTCCGGGAAGAATATAATTAATATACTCATCTTCAGACACCCCAGCAATTTGAATGGCACCGCCGAATATGAAAACCATACCCAATAACATCATAACCGGCATCGCGACAACCGTAAGAAGCGTGTCGATACTACGTATATTATGTTTAATGATCCGATCTGCAAGCGTTAATGTATCACTTAAATTTTGAAAAACATTCATAATTTTCATCCTTTCGAAAGTGTCATAAATACATCATCAAGGGTTGGAGTAGTCATTTTGAAGGTTTTGAGGTCAATTTTTTCAGTTGTTAGGGCATTCAATACTTTCAATGTCGTTTGAATTTCTTTATCTAAATCTATGGAAATCTCAAAGTCTGCATTTTTGATCGGAGAATAAGATTCCAAAAGTTTTAAAGCTTTCTCGGCGTCTTGATTTCGATTAAATACAAGAAGTAATTTATCTACTCCAGCAATTCGTTTCATTTCATCTGGGGTCCCGCTGGCAACAATTTTCCCTTCTCGTAAAAAGCCTATTTGATCGGCTAAATAATCTGCTTCTTCTAAATATTGAGTCGTTAAAAAGATGGTTTTCCCTTGGTACTTCATTTCTTTAATCGTATTCCAAAGCTCCTGCCTGCTATTCGGATCCAATCCAGTAGTAGGTTCATCCAGAAAAATGATATCTGGATTCCCAACTAAACTCATGGCTAAGTCAAGACGACGACACATTCCTCCTGAATAATTTGAAACAGCTTTATCTTTGGCTTCAGTCAGATCAAACTTTTCTAACAAACTTTCGGCAACTTTTCTCGGGTTGCGTTCGTGTCGTAATTTAGCAATTAAATAAAGGTTTTCGTATCCAGTGAGTACTCCGTCAACAGTGGTATTCTGGGAACTAAAGCTAAATAACTTTTGTGCCAATACCGGATTGTTAGCGACATCTATGTCTTGGATTGTCACTTTCCCTCCATCACTATTTAGTAACCCGGTAACAATTTTTAATAGGGTACTTTTCCCAGCACCGTTCGCCCCTAATAAGGCATATACGGAACCTTGCTTCAAAGTGATATTGACATCCTTTAAAACCTCATTCCCTTTAAAGCTCTTTTTTACATTTTTGATGTTAAGGACTGTTGAATTCATGGCTCTCTCTCCTTTACTCAATTGAATCCCTTAATTTTTTTTTCATTTTATCCATCCATGTTTCTTCTGGAAATTCTGCTAATAATGAGTCGGCAAATTCGGCAATACCATCTCCAACTACTTTTCGTACGCTTAAGCCATCCGTAGCACTATTCTCAAACATCTCTAAAATATTTTTTAAAATCTCAAACATGCCTGATCCCTTTGCAAAATTCCACATGTATTTTTCAATTGCTTTCATCGCCTTTCTGTATTCTTCTGGTAATTTATTCACTCGTTTTTTATAGGCACGATATTCTCTTTTTTCTTGCATCATTTTTTTTAACATTTCTTTTCTCCTTTATTTCATTCATTTTTTCTTCTAAGAATGTCCAACGCTCCCAAAATTCCTTTAACTCTTGTTCTCCTTTAGCGTTTAGCGTGTAAAATTTTCTCGCAAGTCCAAGCTCTGACTTTATCTTCTCAATCTCGACGAGCCCTTTTTTCTCGATTCGAACAAGAATGGTGTAGACAGTTCCTTCCACAATATCGCCAAATCCTAAATCGTTTAGATACTTGGTAATTTCATAGCCGTAAGTTTCTCCAGCATGGATCTTTTGAAGCACCACCCCTTCAAGAACACCTTTAAGCATTTCAGTTAAATCTTTCATATATCCTCCTAACAAACTACTTAGCATTACCGAGTACTACTATATAGTATTACAAAGTAGCTGTTGTGTGCAACCCATTTTTTATTTTTATTTACTTCTTTTATATTTATGTAGTAAAACCGAACATTCTTACCTCCCGAAAGAGGAGGGAAAAAACATCTGACTGATTTTAAAGAGGCGGCGGTAGAAAGAGGAAATTACATGAACACACCTTTATCAAAAGTCCCAACCCATCTTTTTGGCCCAGTTGGACTCTCCGTTTTCGTTCAGTTCTTTCCAGTGTGGAACGGAATTTTATTAATTTACGATTGGGATTTTTTCAGATATTGGCATAAAAAAACCGAAGGTCTGCCGGGAAAAGTACCGGAAAAACCTTCGTTTTTGGAAACTTATTTTTATTTAAGTACCCTTAATTTTTTCTAAGGAAGGGAACTTTTTTATAGAGACAAAACATCGAGACTTTATTTCAAATCCATAAAAATACATCAGATTGAGTAAATTATAAAATGAAAAAACAAGATTATTCATTTAATCAAAATTAAAGAGAAAATGGGAATGAAAAAGGATCTTCAAACGGGACTGTTGACAAACTAAAGAATTTCATAACCGGACACAAGATATAGTAAACAAAAAAAAGATAAACACTACATTCAGTAGATGTTCATCTTTCTTTGTTTAAAGGGGGATTTGTCAACAGCCCCAAACGAAGATCCTTTTGTGCTGTTTTTTCAACTAAAGTGCATACGGATAATGAGTTCTTCAACACCTGATTCATACGATATTATTAACAATGAATGCCTTTTCTCATTTAAGTAAAACTACCATTACTTTATTAGTCTTTTAAAAATGTTAGTAACGCTTCATTAAATTCTTTTGGATGAGTTGCGTGTAATCCATGCGGACCACCCTTTATTAGAGCGAGTTTACTACCAGGAATGGAATCATATGTACGTTTTCCACTTAACTCAAAAGGTACAGTTGCATCAGAGTCACCGTGAATAATAAGAGTAGGAATATTGATCTTTTCCAAGTCCTTTCTAAAATCTGTCTTACTAAAGGCCGTTATACAATCGAGCGTTCCCTTAGGAGAGGCACTAGCTGCAATATCCCGATTATATAAACGGAATGGCTCACTAACTAAATCTGTTTGATTACCAGCCGCGAAAAATCCCTTTGTAAAATTGTCAAGAAATGCAAGGCGGTCATTTATCACGCCACTTTTGAATTCTTCAATTGTTGCATCATCTAATGCTCCTTCAGGATGATCCTCTGATTTGTATAAATAAGGAGGAACTGCTCCAGCAAAAACAGCCTTTTCAACACGATCTGTTCCATACGAACTAATGTACCGAGCTACCTCACCTCCACCCATCGAAAAACCAACAAGTGTGGCATTTTGAAGATTTAAATGTTCCAACAGTTTATGTAAATCAGAAGCAAGTGTATCATATTCATATCCTTCCCACGGCTGAGATGATTTTCCAAATCCTCGGCGATCATATGTTATGACTCTGTAACCTGCTTCAATAAGAGCTGGCACCTGATATTCCCAAGAGCGTCCACTTAAAGGCCAACCATGTATTAAGACAATGGGTTTCCCTGAACCCTGATCCTCATAATAAAGTTCAATTGGAGCATGATTTTCATTACCTACAGTAAATTTTGCCATATAAAAATTCCTCCCATGAAGTTTCTTTATTAACCCTATATTCTTGCTTAGCTGATCAAAAAAACTCTTTATCCAAAACATTTAAAATACTTTTTTTACATAATGTTTATAGGATTATTATATTCCCAACTATTAAAATTGCAAAATTATGAAAAAAATATATTAATTACAATTTATTTGTTTAAACCAAGGTGTGTAAATCATTGAAAAAAATTAAAACTGAAAAATCGAATAAGTGATTTCTAAGCAACTCCAATTGGGGTATCTACAATTAAGGGAATTAGGAATCACAGCCGTTCCTAAAATCAAGGCTTATTTGTCGATTTCACTTGCAAATTTTAAAAGGCCCTGCGATACCAGTAAGCTTCAACTTCATCAACAGTCAATTGATGCCCACTATTTTCCCAATGAACTTCAATTTTTGCATTAGCCTTTTCAAATAAGGATTGAAGTTCAGTAGATTCCATCGGCGAACATATAGGATCATTTTTACCTGCAGCAATAAAGACTGATTTTCCTGACAAATCAGGAAGAACAATTCCTTTTCTCGGTACCATCGGGTGATGGAGAATGGCTCCCTTTAATGCATTTTGATAGTGAAATAATAAACTAGCAGCTATATTAGCTCCATTTGAGTATCCAATAGCTATCATGTTGTCTCGATCAAAATTATACTTTGCAGCAGACTCATCAAGAAACTCATTTAATTCTTTTGTACGGAAAATCAGATCTTCCTCATCGAATACACCTTCAGCTAATCTCCGGAAGAATCGAGGCATTCCATTTTCCAATACATTTCCGCGGACACTTAGCACTGATGCCCCGTCATCAATTCTTCCCGCTATAGGTAATAAATCTAATTCATTTCCGCCAGTACCATGCAGTAATAATAACGTTGGTTTCGTTGAATCTTTACCCTTATTAAATATATGTTTCATGATTGGTCTCCCTCCAGAACACGAACTTCCACAGTAGGTAAGGCTTCTTCTAATTCTTCTCGTTTTGGCTCCAGCCAAGATGGTAACATCAGTTTATTACCAAGCTCAGCGACAGCTTCATCAACGGAAAAGCCTGGCGGATCGGTCGCTATTTCAAAAAGAATACCACCTTGTTCATGGAAATACACAGCATTGAAGTAGTTTCGATCACGAATCTCAGTCGGATAATACTCCTTATCTTGAAGAAGTGTTCTCCATCTCAAAAGATCTTGGTCATCCTTTGCCCTCCATGCGATATGGTGAACGGTTCCGGCCCCTTTTAACCCGCGAACCGAAGGAGTTAGCTTAATATCAATTGTATTTCCAAACTGACCATCCGATTTAAACCTAAGGAAGCTCGCTTCTTGCCCAAGACATTCAAGCCCTAATACGTTTTCAAGCACATCCGCAGTTTTATTAGGTTGAGTTGAAATTAATATAGCCCCACCAAACCCTTTAATTGCGACCTCTGAATCGACTTCTCCAAAACTCCAATTATTTTTTGGGCCTTCATTACGTTCCACTAATTCAATTTCGAGACCATCCGGATCTTGAAATTGTAAATATTTTTCTCCAAAACGTAGGGATTGAATAAACCTAATTCTAAATTTTTTCAAACGATTTTCCCAAAATTCAATGGATTGATTTGGGATGATAAAACTGGTTACTCCAACCTGTCCTGTGCCAATTCGACCTTTTAACTGGTTTGACCACGGAAAAAAAGTTATAACAGACCCAGGTTGACCAGTTTCATTTCCAAAATAAAGATGATAGACCTCTGGACGATCAAAGTTTATCGTCTTTTTTACAAGTCTTAACCCCAGTATGCCAGCATAAAAATCAATACTTCTTTGGGCATCGTTCACCATTGCTGTAATATGATGGATCCCTGTTGTTTTTTGCAAACTCACCATTCCCATTCTTTTCATTACTTTGATTAAGAAATTAATTAAGTCTCGCTATGGAAAAACTCTCACCTAATTTTGCATAATTTGTACCAGCTAACCAGGTCACAACTTTAATTCTCTTACCTCAAATGGTAAAATACTTTGTTTAATCTGCTCTCTAAACTGTTCATACTGCTCTGGCAACATTAATTTTTCTCCCATCGTCGCTTCAGATTCATCGTGAGAAAATCCAGGAGGATCTGTTGCAATCTCAAAGAGAATTTCCCCGTGTTCTTTAAAGTAAATCGCATTAAAATAGTTTCGATCTCGTACAGGAGTTACCTCATATCCGTTTTCCTCAACATATTTTTGCCATTCCAATTGGTCTTGATCATCCTTTGCCCGCCATGCAATGTGATGTACGGTTCCAGCACCCATTGTCCCGCGTCCAATTGGCGTTAATTTTAAGTCAATGACATTGCCAATTTCTGCTGAAGAACGGTAACGTGCAAAGCCGCCTTCCTTGCCGATTAATTCTAGTCCCAATATGTTTTCTAACAATACAGCCGTTTGGTCAGGATAGGCCGATAATAAAGTAGCACCGCCAAAGCCTTTAATAGCTACCTCAGGTGTCACCCCGCCAAAGGTCCATGTATTTACTTCGCCTTCTTCCCTTTCAACAATTTCCAAGTGTAGCCCATGTGGGTCATCAAATTCCAAGTATTCCTCGCTAAAGCGCTCCCTTACAGTAAAAGGAATATTGAAAGATTCCAGTCTTTTTTTCCAGAACTTTATAGCTCCTTTTGGAACAACATAAGATGTAACGCCTACTTGACCATCACCAATTTTCCCTTGACTAGCTCCTGCCCATGGAAAAAATGTCATGATTGTTCCTGGTTTTCCACCCTCATTACCAAAATAAAGATGGTAGGTACCTGGGTCATCAAAATTGACAGTTTTTTTCACTAAACGTAAACCTAATACACCTGCATAGAAATCAACATTCTCTTGAGGATGACCAACAATTGCAGTAATGTGGTGAATACCCATCGTTTTTTTACTCATTTTATTTTCACTCCCCTTTTTATTCCGGTTAGACACTAACCTTAAAAAAGCATCGCCAATTTGTCGATAATTGTATATACGACTTTAAGGGTGTTTTTTCCTTTATGCGAAGTTTTTTATTGTCTATAAATATTTGATCTTTAATTTTATTAAAAAAAGAATCTTGAAAATTATTCACTATATCCATTATTAAGTTTGGTTAAATAAAGGGGTATCGCCCAACATTTTTGATATAAAAGTGATATTGATGATATATGATTTCCAATGATTCATATGAAATAGGTCGGAAGGAGAAAATAGTTATAGTTAAGGTTGTCATTATTGAAGTTTTCACCAGGAAGCTATATTGAATTTGYGATTACTATTTGAAATAGCAAGAAGATTCACCTTTATTCAATCAGAGAAGCAGATAGCTATTTATGGTGACTTTCTTTTCTTCCATTTCTGCACTCCCTCCAATTTTTTTATAGTTACTAGTATGCTGGAAATATAAAGTGATTGGAAAATAAAATAATATAGATATAGTCTATTTGCCATAGCTGCAAACAC
>NZ_JBFUHM010000057.1:0-28487 GCF_056402395.1 Peribacillus sp. P4_B1 | reverse complement strand
CAGTATGCCAATTATTTGAGTCGTGTCGAACTATTAACGAATACGTGTGTGTGGATGAGCGTGGTTTCTGTATCATCTACACACTAAGAAACCAACATACTGCAGGCTGCTTACATGCACTCAGATTAAAACCCGAGAACTCTTAAAACGGCCACCACGAGCAATTCAGAGTGTTGTACGTGTGCATGTGTGCTTTAAGGATTCACTAAACTCAAAAAATGACTATGACTCTCTATGTTTCTGCTTAACGGGTTCAGTTTTAAGATGCAAAATAGAAACGAAAGAAGTCTCTAGTTCAAATCTCAAAATAAATGCATGTTATTCCGTTAGACAATTTAAAGAGAAAAATAGCTTCGAGAATTCCGCCGAGCCACTTTTCTTTTTAATATGCCTTATTTCGTAAAGCACCCAATTGCACACTTCAAGTTCACATTCTATAATTGGATTCTCGCTTGTAAATATTATCCTTTTCACTTAAAACTATTTAATATTGAAGTCTGCATATTGACTAAATTATCAATGTCATTTATATGTTGTTCAATAGTAGTAACAGATTCTAAAGTAAGTTTACTTATTTCCCATATATAATTGCCATTTGACAAAGCCTTTGAAATAAAAGTATTTGATAAAATAGTAGGTGTGCAATTCTTTCCTAAAATTGTTTTGGTTAAATTACCAATGTATGTACTAATGAAGTTTTCATCCATTTGCATAACTTTGTCTAATTTATTATCATCTGCTAGACTTGTACAATATTCTTGAATAATTAGTTGTAATTCTGACTTTAATGGTAATTTCACTTCGTTCTCATCTTTCCATATGGTCAGTTTATATACACCTTCATCATAAACAAACTGATTGTTTCTTAAAGTTGCAATATACTTTCTGCTTAACCCTGTAAAAAGAAATAGTCCTAAAATCAAACGCTCATTTAAATTATTGTTGTTCCTGCAAACAATAAAATTTACTAATTTGACATATTCGTCTTCTTTTAAAATTTCTTTTTGTTTTCTTTCGTATACAGGTTTTGTAACTTGGCTAATAACTTCATGAGTTTTACCTTTTAAATAAGTGTATTCAAAAAATCGCTTTAATGCACTATAGTAATTTACTTTCTCAGCATCACTACACTTTAAATTTTTTAAAAACGTATCAACATCAAAATATGTTAATGCATTCAATGGCTTGTCCTTATTCATTTGCAATCCCATATACTCTGAAAAGAATTTATTAATTCTGCTTTCATAAAAGGTAAGGCTTCTTCCACTAATTCCATAGGTTTCTGTCATTTCATTTATAAGTTGTTTAACAATTGGATAAAATTGATACACAAACCCCACCTCAAATTCCGTTTTTTAACACTATATATGTACTATTTTAACAGAAAAATCCAATGGTTTTATAAAAAGTACATGAGATATGTAAATTGACATGTGATCTCCATAGTTATTTTTTATTGTTTGTATTTTTAAGTAAACAAGTTTGTTTCTGTACAGTAATTTATACTGTCCAATACCTATCTCCTGTAGAGTTAACTCTACATATTCGAAGTACTAGACAAGTTATATTTCGTTCTGTAGCAGACAATATAAAAGACGGGTTTTATTAGTTTGGTGACGATATCTTGTAATGCGATTATATGTACATTTATTTGTTAAATTTAAAAAAGGAGATAACCCAAATCTGAGTTATCTCTATTAATACTTTTTATAATGACCCTCCCAATAGGCATAGACATCTTCAGCCGATGTTCCAATCTCCTTGTTTTCTTTACGCCTCAATTCTCCTTTATAGTCAAATAATGATGTTACGGGTTCGTTCATAAACCTCTCTTGTCTTTCTTTCTCATTCTTTAATTGAAGCTTTGCATCCTCTAGGTTTCTCTCATTCAATCTGCTTAGTATAAGACCTGTTGAACCCTGAGTTAGTGTGTCGATATTTACACCCTTCATAGCATTATGAATAGCCTTTACAACCGTTTCCGATCCATACTTTTCAGCCTAGATATATCCATATTTCATATAACCACCTTTGTATATATGTTACTATTTTGAAGCAATAGTTTTTTATAATGCCTCTCAACATAAAAAAGGCGAATCTTCCAAGTTAAGAAATCGTAAATTAGTTTACTTGTTTAAATGAAAGCACCATATAGTTCCAAAGAGCATCCTTAGATTATTATAGTTTTTTATTTTTTAGCAACTTATACAGGGGAAACCTATTGCAATTTCTAAAAGGTTTCCAGTCAACCTTCTTTTTATACGATTAACTAAATATCTAATACACAAAGATAAATTTAACTACTAGTGAAAAGAGATGTTATTTATGAAGAAAAGTTTCTATGATTGGTGTATTGAGAATGGCAAAGAACATTTGTTATCCGAGTGGGATAATGAAAAGAATAAAACCATAGAGACAAAAAAAATTGGATATGGTAGTAATAAAAAAGTATCGTGGATAGGTAAATGTAATCACGAATGGATATCTACTATTAAGAATAGAGTTATGGGAAATGGTTGTTCTATATGTTATGAAAATACTGGTAGAAAGATAGTGCATAGACGAAGCTTAATTAAAGGTATAAATGATTTAGAAACCAAACACCCAGAATTAGCAAGGGGATGGCATATCACTAAAAATGGAAACTTACTCCCATCTGATTTTATGATTAGTAGTCGTACTAAGGTTTGGTGGTTGTGTCCAAAGTGCAATCAAAGTTACCAAAGTAGTCCAAGTGACAGAATAAGAGGTAGAGAATGTCCTTATGAGATATGTCGAAAAAAGAAACAAGCAGAAAATATTAAAAAAGCACTATTAAAAAGAAGGGGATCACTATTAGAGCATAATAGTGATTTAGCAAGAGAATGGCATCCATTCAAAAATGAGAAACTTACACCTAATGACATAAGTCCACGCAGTGATATAAAGGTATGGTGGTTGGGTACTTGTAATCATGAATGGCAAGCAACTCCAAGTAACAGGGTGCGTATGAATAGTGGATGCCCTATTTGCAATAACAAGGTAGTTTTAGTTGGCTTTAATGATTTAGCCACAACACATAAAGATTTATGCACGGAATGGAATTTTACAAAGAATGATGATTTGTTGCCAACAAACCTAGTGGCAGGAACTAATAAAAAAGTTTGGTGGCTTTGTGACAAAGGGCATAGTTTTAAAGCTTCTGTTAGTAACAGAGCAAAGAAGAACGGTACTGGCTGTCCTTATTGCGATATGGAAAGAAAATCTTCTTTTAATGAAAAGGTTATATTTTATTACTTGAAATTGCTATTTGATGATATTCAAGAAAACTATCGCCCTCATTTTCTTAAGAAAAAGGAATTAGATATATATATACCAGGTCTTTCTCTTGCAATTGAGTATGACGGTGAGTATTATCACAAGAATGCTTTAAAAGACATAAAAAAGAATGAGTTGTGTGAAGAGAATGGGATAGATTTAATTCGCATAAGAGAGCCGAATTGTCCAGTATTACCCAAAAAAATTAATCGCTTTGTGAGAAAAACATTGAAAGAGAATGAATTGAAGTATTGTATTGAATTTATTATTACTTATGTGAATGAAAAATATAAGATGAACCTCATAGCAGATATCGACATATACCGTGACCGACCCAAAATATTGGAAATGTATTTAATATCCGAAAAAGCGAAGTCACTTGCATTTATGAATCCTGATTTAGCAAAAGAATGGCATCCTATCAAAAACGGTAATTTATCATCTGAGAATATTTCTTATAGTTCGAATAAAAACGTTTGGTGGTTAGGTCAATGTGGACACGAATGGGTGGCTAAAGTTAATAATAGATTAAATGGAAATGGTTGTCCTATTTGTTATGAAGCTACTGGTAGAAAAATAGTGCATAGACGGAGCTTAAATAAAGGAATAAATGATCTGGCAACCGAAAATCCGAAATTAGTAAAAGAATGGCATCCCAATAAAAATGGAAACCTACTTCCGTCCAATATACTGGGTGGAAGTAGTAAAAAGGTTTGGTGGTTAGGTAATTGTGGACACGAATGGGAAGCTGTAATAAATAGTAGAAATAAAGGTACTGGGTGTCCTTTTTGTGCTAATAAAAAAATTTTAAAAGGATTTAATGATTTGGAGACGAAAAATCCGCAATTAGCAAGAGAATGGCATCCAATAAAAAACGTAGATTTAAAACCTAGAGATGTAATTGCTTATAGCGACAAAAAGGTTTGGTGGTCGGGTAATTGTGGACATGAATGGGAAGCTAAAATAAGTAGCAGAAATAGAGACAAGGGTACTGGATGTCCTTATTGTGCTGGTATAACAAAAAAGACTATTGAGGATATGCAAAGATTTGCTCATTCAAAAAATGGGAAATGTTTATCTAAGGTGTATATTAACACAGACACTAAACTACTTTGGCAATGTGAAAAGCAACACACTTGGGAAGCCACTCCTTATTTAGTTACTAAAAAAGGAAAATGGTGTCCCTATATCTATTGAAGATTTATTTGAAATTGAATTAGTTCAAACTGAAGAAAACCACCAATAGCAATTACTGGTGGTCTTTTGTATAAACAGGAAATTTATTGTAAAAAATATTATTATCACTAGCTTTTCTTTCTTTATTAATTCCCCTTAACTGAGCTGAGGTATATTCCTTAGCTTTTTTCATTCCTCTTCAAGCCAAGGTTTATCGTTAAGTTTACCCTTTTTTAATAGTTCATAATATAGGTGAGTGAATGCTTTAGCCATTAATTCCATATTAGGCTCATTAGCATAAGTAATTTTACAAGGCGGTCTATCTTCTTTATTTGTTTTTGCACTCCATGGAATTTTTGCGTTTTTTAATTCTAAGCAACCTAATTGACGCATTTTCTTTATAATTTCTGATCTATCCTTATCAGGAAATAGAGCTTCTAATTCCTCGATTGTAGATAATATTGTTTTTTCTTCAAGTAATTTTTCTTAATCTTTGTAAAGGTCTATGGAAGTTAAATATTTTCAAACTTTAACGAACATAAATACTGGCTGTTGTGAGGTAAATAGAAAGTTTCCTTATTATTTAAGTGATTTTTTACAATATTCGGCAAAAATAAGTACTATTTGATTTATACAAAAAGCTCGGTTAGTCAAAAAGCCGAGCTTTTGTTACTCTATTTTTTCCATTTTTAAAGCATTCATAATAACATTCGTAAATATTTTTCGAAGTTAACTCCTTCTACTTTAGAAATTTGCTCCAAGGAGGAATCATTGATAGCCTCTGTCAGGAATGCCACTGCGAGCTGTACGGATTTTTCTAGGTTCTCTCCACGCATCATGCTTCCCATAATCACAGATGCAAATAAATCACCAGTACCTGAATAGCTTTCACCGTTATACTGCGTCGCACTATAAAAGGTTCTACTTCCGTCCAAATACATATTTCCGATAAACTGCTTCTCTGAATCTGCTGACGGTGGATTCATTCCAGTGATGATAACCTGAGCTCCCGTTTCTTGCTGCAACATATTCCCTGCTTCTTCTATCGCTTTAATATAGTCCTCTTCGTTAGAATAGCTATGCAGCTTTTCATAAGACAATCCGGTTAATAAACAGCACTCTGTAACATTTGGTGTAATGACATCTGCACGCTTCACCAGTTCTCTCATAAGTACCAGTAATTCATCGGTAAAAAGTTTATAGACTTCTCCTATATCCCCCATTACTGGATCAACAAGTAAAATGGTTTCTTTTGTATAAAATTTATCTAAAAAATGGAAAATATTATTAATTTGTTCTTCACCAGTAACGAAGCCGGTATAGATTCCATCAAAGGTTACATTAAGCTTGCTCCATTCTTCTATGAAGTATTTCATTTTGGATGTAAAATCTTCACAAAAAAAACTTGGATATCCGGTTTGCGCAGTCAATATGGCCGTTGGTAAAGGGCATGCCTGCACGCCCATGACCGAAAGAACCGGAATTGCAGCTGTTAATGAACATTTTCCAAAAGATGATAAATCCTGTAGTACAGCAACTTTTTTCATAATAACCTCCATATGGCCTATCCACTTTAAACTTTATTTATCTTATCATAAATCAGCTAAAAACAGTCATCTCCTCTCTCTTTTCAATACGTATAATACCTGTATTTTTTATCAACTGACCTCATAGTTTTTTAATAAATTGACACTTTTATAGACACCAGTCTTTTGCTAAAATCATAGGAAAATTCTAGTTAGGAAGGTTTACAGATATGCAAAATACACAAAGTTATTCAAGGTCAAGTCAAAAAACTATGGATTTAATTATTACCGCAATGTTGATTGCACTTGTGTTCCTATCTACTTTCTTTTTGAATATTAAACTGCCAATTGCCGCAAATGGAGGGTTAGTTCATCTAGGAACAGCTATGCTTTTTATTGCATCTATTTTATTTGGTCCTAAAAAAGCAGCTCTTGCTGGTGCGATAGGAATGGGGTTATTTGATATAGTTGGAGGGTGGACATTGTGGGCACCTATCACCATTGTGGCGCGTGGTTTGCAAGGATATATAGTTGGTAAAATCGCTTGGTCAAAGGGTCGCAACGGTACTAGCATTGCTTTCAATGTAATAGCAACAATCGTTTCCATTCCATTTATGATAGCTGTTTATTATATTGGTGAAGGGATTCTATACGGTAATTGGATTGCACCTTTAGCTTCGATACCTGGAGATCTCGTTCAAAATATATTAGGAATTATCGTTGCCGTTCCAGTTTGTGTGGCTTTGAAAAAGGTTCCTTATTTTAAGTAAATTCGCTATAAAGATAAACGTCAAGTAGCCCCCAAATACTACATGGATGGTGTATTTGGGGGCTATGTTTTGTTTGCTTCCCTTTTTATCGGTACTCTGCATGCAGAGGGTAAACTAGATGACCACGACAAGACTTTATCTATTTCTTTTTTTCATTCTTAAGTCTTTTAACGTGAGCTCTCATTTTATCTAATTCCTTTTGTTTCCATTCTTCATCATTTGCCAATGCAGAAAATAAAGCTATCGTGCCTAATTTGTCGAATTCTACATCTCCAGATCCACCTTTAGTAAAACTAAAGTATAGTTCCGTAAACGCCTTAGCCATTAATTCGTAGTTAGGTTCATTTACAAAATAGCCATTTCCTCACAGTTTTTTTCTTGGTTTACTCTTTTTCACATTAGAATAGTCCTTTTACGTAAGGGTGGAAAAAAGGATGTAGTGGCAGTCTCTCCTCCGTCTATGCAGGACATAAAAGATTACCTAGCTGTACGAACGCAACGTTATAGGGGCTCAAATGATGATACGGGCCTATGTATTCTTGACTAGGGTGAATGATGGAGCGACCCCTCTTTCCAACCGCGCGATTGAGGCACTAGAAAAGAAGTACACGAAGGCATTTAAGTCCAATAAATCGATGTCCCCACACAAACTTAGGCATACTTATGGGACAAACTTAATGGAGCAGTCAGGAGACATCCATTTGCTGATGACTCAACTTGGCCATACTTCAACCACAACAGCTGCCCTATATACTAACCTTGAGCAGGAGAAGGCTAAAAAGGCCGCGAAACTGTTGGGAGAGAGAAGAACCAATTATCGTGAAAATGATTAAATGAAAAGGAGGAGATTTTCTGGTCTTCTCTTTTTTTAGTATGTGTGTAGAATGGAAAACATAAGATACCATCTATGCTTCTGTCATTTGTAAAGGCTATTTATTTGGTCGATAAATGCCTGTATGAATTTCTAAGAATAGCTCTTTACAAAGGGCGTATATCATTAGTTAATCTAAAAAACGTATAATAAAAAAGGAGCCTTCCCCCCTCCTACTCTCAAAATCAATTATATAGGTTCCTAGAACGCTGATTACATTAATTAACTTTGTATATTGGTGTACTTGGTTGTAGCTTTAAAATAAAGTCGTTACGTTTTCTAGTTGTAAACCAACTGCCACTTCCTCGCCAAATAAATTAAAGGGCATGTTTTGAATTCCTGCCATTTTTCAGAGTGTTAGCTATCATTCTCAAACATATGCTTATATTTACATGCATGATGTCTTTTTTGTTCGTATAATAGAACAAAGGGGAATTAAGATGAGTCTAATTTACAAGAAGAGGAGCAATTTGTTCTGTGGAACCAAAAAGCGAAGAAATAAACTGCTTAGCATTAAAAGTCAAAGAGATTATTCAATCTTCTGGATGTCAAAATGAAGATGTAATCTTTCTGTGTATTGGTTCAGACCGATCAGTTGGGGATTCATTAGGCCCTTTAGTCGGGACAATGCTTAAAGAACATATGGTGCCTTATCGTGTTTACGGTACTTTGGAAAATCCCGTTCATGCATTTAATTTAAAAGACACGTTGAAAATAATAAAAAAACAATTCAAAAAGCCTCTTATTTTTAGTGTGGATGCTTGTTTAGGGAATCAAAACCAGGTCGGTTATGTTTTCTTGAAGGATGGACCTCTTGTCCCAGGGAAAGCTTTAAAAAAAGTATTGCCGGAAGTGGGAGATTATCATATTACAGGAATGGTCAATTATATAGATCCGCTGCCAACGATGCAATTTTTAAATGATACTCGTCTATACACGGTTATGAACCTTGCGAGAACAATCGTAAAAATAATTACTCTAGCTAGCGGCAAGACTTCTGGAATTAAATAAAAGAATGGGCTGCGCCAAAACCACTAATAATAATTGGTTTTGGCACAGCCCTACTTTGTTTAAGTTCGAAGAATTTATTAGATAACATTGTACTTAAATAATAGCCCCTGTCAAGATAGCAACAATGATAAGGACTAATGAACAAATTAGAGCCCATTTAAATGCATACCGCTGTTGTTCCCCGATATCTGTTTTTACCATCCCTACTAGTAAGAGAGTCGATGCCACGAGTGGACTTAAGAAATGTACAGGCTGGCCCAGTACGGAAGCTCTGGCAATTTCTAAAGGACTCACTCCGTAAGCTTCTCCTGCTTCGGCAAGAATTGGCAAAACACCAAAGTAGTAAGCATCATTGGATAAAACGAACGTAAATGGCATGCTGGTGAACGCAACGACCATCGGTAAAAAAGAGCCTAAAGAATCCGGAATGATGGTCACTAATGAATTTGCAATGGCGTCTACCATTTTCGTTCCGGAAAAGATCCCTGTGAAAATACCAGCCGCAAATACTAATGTGACGACGGTTATTGCGTTTCCTGCATGTGACACGATTCGCTCTTTTTGCTGTTCTAGATTAGGGTAATTAATGATTGAAGCAAGCACAAACCCGATTAGAAACAACACAGTTACCGGTACGAAGCCCATTACAAGAATGACCATAACAGTGAGCGTCAACAAAAGATTGATCCATATTAATTTAGGGCGCTTTAAATCGTCTTGTATGGCGGAAGCTACCGCTGCTTCAGCAAGAGCTCCTTTCATTTCAGGTGCAGCTTTGATATGAACAACACCAAGCCTTTTGCGCTCTTTTTTCCCAAGTACGTAAGCGGTAAAAAGAATGGCTGCTATTCCTGATAATAGTGTTGGGATAATCGGAACAAAGAATTCATTTGCATCGAGACCTAAAGATGCTATTGCTCTCGTTGCAGGTCCTCCCCAAGGAGTCATGCCACTCATAATACTTACAGCCAGCATCGAAATAGTGGCAAGAATAAGTGGATTCATACCAAGGCGTAAGTAAAGAGGCAACATAGCGGAAATCGTAATCATATGAGTCGTGGTACCATCACCATCCAAGGCAACGGTCATTGCGATTACTGCTGTACCTAACGCTATTTTTACCGGATCCCCTTTTACGATTTTTAACATAGTTTTAATAAGTGGATCAAATAATCCAGCGTCAATCAGAACTCCGAAAAACAAAATAGCGAACAATAGCAAAGCGGCTGAAGGTGCGACAACCTTTATTCCATCGAGCATCATATCTCCGAGCTCTGGACCGAATCCGCCAATTAATGCAAAGATAATTGGAATGACCACTAGAGAATTAACAGGTGATAACCGTTTAGACATGATTAAATAAGTGAAGACAACGACCATTGAAATTCCAAGTAACGTAAGAATATGAATCCCTCCTATTAAAGAAACCGCTTACAAATCAAATGAAAAAGTTTGAATAGTTAAAAAATATTATATAATATCTTCTGTTTCCCAGTTTCTTTGTTTTCTATTTTTAGAATAGTTCATATCATCAAATAAGTGAAATACATATTTTTTTTACTTTTTCGAAAAAAAAACTTATAATCCATTTTATATTAAATTAAGAAATACAAAAGAGCACTATGAAATTTTCAATAATTTCATAGTGCTTTTTCGTTAAAGATTGGAATTTTTATTCAAGAAATCAATAAAGTTTTTCACAGTAGAGAGTTTTAATGAATCCTGGTTATACATTAACCATGTATTTCTTAATACCGGCTTCCCATTTTTGTAAGATAACCCGTATGTATGCAAATTATCTGAAGGCTGCAGGCATATTTCCGGCAGAATGGAAACACCAAGATCATTTTTGACCATCTCTTTGCACGTCTCCTGCCGATCCGTTTCCATAGTTACAAATGGCGGCTCTGGAAATCTATCATGCCACCAGCCATTTATTAAGTTTTTTAAAGAACTGTCGGTCTTATAATTTATGAATGGAAGTTCCGGCAAATTATCCAAGTCTACCTCTTTCTTAGAAATTAAACAAAGTCTTTCTTTATGCAGTAACGATTTGATTCCATACCATTCATAATTTCCACGCAGTATGCCTAATTGAACACTAGAGGAATCCAGAAGATGCATGATTTCAGTGCTCCAGCCTGTATTCACATTAAATTGTACATGAGGATATTGTGTTGAAAACTTTTTCAATATTTCTGGTAGTTTATATTGGGCAAAGTTGCTGGAAACGCCAAGCCTTAACGTTCCTCTAACTTCATTTTTCATATTCAGCATATAATCTTTCGTTTTTTGCAACTTTTTCACCATTTCTTCCGCATAGCCCGCTAAATGTATCCCTTCTGAAGTGAACTCAATGCCTCCTTTTATTTTGAAAAATAAGTTCGTGCTAAATTCTTTTTCTAAATTTTTAAGCCGGTACGTTAGCGCCGGCTGCGATATATATAAACGCTCTGCGGCACGGCTAATGTTTTTTTCTTCATATAGTACCCTTATCGCAATCCAATCTTTTTCGTCCACTTAACCATCTCCCGATTTTTTGATTATAAGTTTTTTTATCATTTTCACTTAAAAAATATGTATTTTACTTATGAACGAACTTATCATACTATATTTTCAAAGGAACCGGTAGTGCTATAAATATTGATTTGAGAAAAGGTGGTTATACAATGAAAGTACCAGTAGTTGTAATGCGCGGCGGGACAAGTAAAGGTGTGTTCCTTAACTTTGAACATATGCCTTCGAATCGCTCACACTGGGAAGGTTTCTTACTTGACGTGATGGGCAGTCCGGATCGGAGACAGATCGATGGTCTTGGAGGAGCGAATTCATTGACAAGTAAAGCGGCGATCATCAAAAAATCAGATTCACCAGAATTCGATGTGGAATATACATTTGCTCAGATCAGCATCGATAATCAAATGGTTGATTTTAAAGGAAATTGTGGTAATATTTCATCTGCTGTAGGACCTTACGCAATTGAGCACGGATTAGTTCCGGCAAAAGAACCTGTTACAACGGTGAGAATTTTTAACTCGAATACACAGAAATTGATTATTGCAGAAGTAGAGGTTGAAAATGGACAAGTGAAAACAGAAGGCAGCTGCTCAATTCCAGGCGTGCCTGGTAAAGGATCACCTATCTATCTTTCTTTTACTCGTGCTGAAGGAGCAGTTACAGGGAAACTATTCCCTACAGGAAATCCAATTGACATGATTAAAACGAAGGATCGACTGATTCAAGTTTCAATAGTTGATGTTGCTAATCCACTTGTTTTTGTAAAGGCACAGGATATTGGTCTAAACGGAAGCGAATTGCCCACTGAATATTCACAGGAAAAATTAAATGAACTAGAAGAAATTCGGTCGATTGCAGCTGAAATGTGTCAATTTTCCGATAAGAAATCAGCAACTGTCCAATCTCCTGCTGTGCCTAAAATGACCCTAATTGCTCCTCCTATGGATTACGTCGACCTAAACGGATCGGAAAGAAAAGCGTCAGAGATGGATTTAATGATTAGAATGATGTCGATGCAAAAGCCCCATCAAGCGCTTGCTATTACTGGAGCAATCTGTGCAACTGCAGGAGCTTACTTACAGGAAACGATTTTATCTGAGATGGTGAACATCAAACAGGAAATTTTTCGATTAGCCCACCCGGCGGGGATAATGGAAACAAAAGTTGATTTTTTGGCAGGACACATACGCGCTATTAAAGTGGTACGTACAGCGAGAATCATTTTAGAGGGATACGTGTACACGAAAAAAAATTACGAGCTTTCCTATCAATTAGCTTGATTTGAAATGATTTGCAAATTACGCAAAAAAAATTATCTATCACTTGGAGGCTTTGCAATGTGGGGCATCACTGTCTTTTTAAAAGGAAATATAAAATTTTTGATTGGACACAGAAAAAGAAGCGAAAGAACTATTCAAAAATATGAAAGGCACTAAAATTCTTTTCGAAATAGTTACTTCAATGAGGTATAAGTGAGTTTTCAATAGAGCCCAGACTCTAATGTATCTCCAACTAAACGATGCCTACAAAATTCAATTATAAAATGGGATTGAAAATAGATGAAAAATTTCCGGAGGAGAGCGCTCACACTTATACAAGTTAGGATATAGATACTGAATTCAGATTTTCATGGTTACTAGGGTAATTTAAACAAAAAGAAAACTAATTGTTATCTATCATCCTTGTTATAGGTGAAAATATCCACAAACCCTCCCATTATTTGACCATCAGGACGCTTAAAGCTATTCTCTAAAACTCATATCCCTGTATGATATGAGTTTTAGTCAATGCATAAAGACTTTTAATATTTGAAATACAAACAGCCAAGAACTATTTTAAGCCTTGGCTGTTTTTTATTCTTCTATTTAATGTATCTCTAGAATTTTTGGACACATTCTTATCTAATTAACTATGCAAGGAAAAGACTCAATGATTATTGATCGCTTCAACCTTTTCTTGAATATAGTGGGCTGCGGATGAACCAGCTAATTTTCCAAAGACTGCTCCAGACATTAACCCGGATCCACCAGGATAGTTTTCATAAAAAATCCCCCCAATCATTTCACCAGCCGCAAAGAGACCTTTTATCGGTTGTTCTTCTTCGTTTAACACATGACCCGTAACATCTACATGCAAACCACCGAACGAGAAGGTGATTCCGCACGTTACAGGGAAAGCATAGAATGGCCCTTGCTCAATTCGAAGTGCCCAGTTGGATTTAGGAGGGGTAATTCCTTTCGTTCCTTTGCCGTCTTTCTCTGCGGGTCTAAACTCGCCATCTTGTACGGCACTATTATATTCTTCGATCGTTTTAAGGAATTGTGTTTGATTGACCGGCAGTAAACTTGCCAACTCTCCAAGTGTATCTGCTTTATAAATAGTCGCTTCTTCAAGGTCATATTCTTTACGCAGCATCGGGCGTACCTGTGCATCATAAATTTGATATGCCACATGTCCAGGCTGTTTTAATACCTCACGGCCGTATTTGGCATAGGTGTAATTTCGCAAATCTGCTCCTTCATCAACAAAACGTTTCCCTTCATTATTAAGCATGACGCTGTACGGATAAGAATGCTTTTTAAAAATATCTCCCGGCTTTGTGAAGTCTCCTACTTTTGGCGCGTTATAATCTGTCCCAATCGAATGACATCCAGACCACTGCCCAAATTTTTGAGCCCCGACTGCCATAGCCATGGAAATGCCGTCTCCTGTGTTGAACTCGGTTCCACGAACAATAGCCGCTTCCCATTCTTCACCAATATTTTCACTTCTCATTTTCTTATTGGCTTCAAAGCCGCCACAAGCCAAAATCACACCGGATGTCTGAACTGTTACCATTGTATGATCCTTCTCAACTACGACACCGGATATTGTGTTATTCTCTGATACAAGCTCCACAGCACGTGAATCGTACCAAACGTCAATGCCAATTTCTTCTGTCCGCGCAAAGAGCTGTCTCATTAAGCCAACGCCTTTATCTTCCGTTTTGATAGGCAGTCCTCCCCAGAAATTGCGCTTGCCATCTTGTACGAAAGATTGATTTTCATAATTCAATTCAAATTTTATTCCCTGATCACGCATCCACGCAATTGTTTCATACGATCTAGAAACCAGTTGTTTTGCTAACTCGGGATTACTTTGTCCACCTGTCACTCGCATTAGATCATCGTAATAATCGGATTCAGCGTATTCAGGCATAACAATTAACTCGGCTTCTACGTCTGTTAATTCAGGTATTACTTTTCTGATTGCGTCTAAATTATTGTAGGCAACACGTATGGCTCCATCTGTGAAGAAAGAATTTCCTCCACGCTTTTCCAATGGTCCTCGTTCTAATACAAGAACTCTAGCACCGCCCTCTTTTGCTGAGATTGCGGCACATAAAGCTGCGTTTCCTGCCCCTACTACAACTACATCATAATTTTGTGTATTTGACATTTTTACCCCTCCTGTTAGTGATAACTCTTCATGTAAATAATAAGTGAAAATAATGAATAAAAATAATATTGTTTTTTTATTCATTGCCATAAAAAAAATTTATGAAAAAATGCAGTAAACGCGAACTATAGTGAGTCTATTGCTTTACATAAAAAGATAGATTTCTTTTATTCATCAGTTGTATTATACTTTTAGAAATCAAATAAATTATTATTATTTATAATTACCCATAAATATTTTTTATGGTTAAAGGAGAGAAATTTTATGGATGAAAAAGACTGGATTATTTTAATTACTCTCTACGAAGAAAGAAATATAACAAAGGCGGCACAACGACTATTTATTTCTCAGCCAGCTTTATCCTATCGTATAAAACAGCTGGAAAAAGAGTTCAAAACAAATTTAATCTCTAGAGGCAAAAGAGGTGTCGAGTTTACAGTTGAAGGGGAATACCTCGTTCAATATTCGAAAAATATGCGTAAGCAATTAGGAGTTGCAAAAGAACACATTTCAAATTTGGATAAAAAAGTGAAAGGAACTTTGCGATTGGGTGTATCTGGCTTGTTTGCCCGTTATAAACTACCAGTATTGTTAAAAGAATTTCTAACCCTATATCCAGAGGTTGAAATTAGTTTAAAAACTGGATGGAGTTCTCAAATTCATCAAATGCTTCAAAAAGAAGAAGCACACCTCGGGATAGTTAGAGGTCCTTACAAATGGCAGGAGAATAAAGTGTTATTTCAAGAAGAAAAGATTTGTATTGCCTCCAGTAAAAAAATTGAATTAAAAGAACTTCCTTTTCTTCCTAGAGTTAATTATCAGACAGACCTATCGTTAAGGAATACTATTGAAAACTGGTGGCAGGAAACATTTGCGGTGCCACCTAAGATTTCAATGGAGGTAGATCGGATTGAAACATGTAAAGAACTGGTTCTTAATGGTTTAGGATATGCCATTTTACCAGAAATCTGTATTAAAAATGATGAACCACTGTATACTTTCCCTATTGTATTAAGCGATAATAACTATTTGCTTAGAGAAACTTGGGTTTTTTATCGGGATGTGACTACGGATTTAGCACAAGTAAAAGCATTTATTGATTTTCTTATTGATTCTAAACAATAGAAATAAGACGAATCGAAATAAAACTAGTACAAAGGAAGAGAATTAATATGAAAAAGTGGGATTTAAATAACGTTAGCAAGACAATCCAATTTTCAGCTGCACTTCTAACTGCTTTTATTGGAGGCGGCCTTTTCTCTCTTATCGGGCTGCCAATCCCCTGGCTTCTAGGTCCAATGGCAGCCCTATTAATTGCATCACGTTTCAAAAACGTTAAATTAATTTGGCCCATTTCGATGAGAAATACTGGATTAATTATTGTAGGTTATTCAATTGGCATCTCTTTTACCAAGAGCTCACTGTCTGATATGATTAGTCACCTTCCCTCAATGTTGATCCTTACAACCTTAATTGTCCTTGTGTGTGTATGTTCAGCTTTTGTTATGTCAAAATATTCCGGCGTTGACTATCCTACCTCCTTAACAAGTAGTATTCCTGGAGGTTTGTCACAAATTGTTGTGTTTGCAGAAGAAATGAAAGGCATTGATATAACGACAGTAACCTTTTTCCATGTTATAAGGGTGATAATGGTTGTTTTCTTAGTTCCCCTTTTAATTTTCAGTCCTATTTTTGCAGCGAAAAGTACCAATGACTCATCTAAAATAATGGATAACGTTATTCCAGAGTGGAGTGATTTATTTCCTCTTATCTTTCTGTTCGCGCTTATTTGTTTCCTCGCAGCAAGAATAGGTAAAATATTTAAATTACCAGCTCCTTACTTTTTAGGACCAGTAATCGCAGTTGCTGCAGTAGGCCTTTTTGGTTTGCAGGGACCACCACTTCCTCCTTCACTTCTTGATATATCTCAATTTATGGTTGGCGGTTATATCGGTTTACTATTAAAACCGGAACAACTTGACAACAAAAGAAAAACATTATTATTGGCTTTGATGAACGGACTGATTTTGATCTGCGCAACAATATTTTTTAGTTTTCTACTGACCRAGTATTATGATTTATCGACTATTACGGGTTTTTTAAGTTTAGCCCCTGGTGGAATGGATCAAATGGGAATCATTGCACAAGAAGTAAATGCTGATGTATCTACTGTTACCAGCTATCAACTATTTCGGATGGCTTTTATTTATGCCGCAGTGCCTCCATTACTAAGATTGGTATTAAAATTAAGTTTAAGGAAAAAAGACAAGAACAGTAACGTTAAAACTAAATGTTAATTAAAAAAGGAGAGAGCTTTGCTCAAGGACACTGAAAAAGTCTGATTTATAAAGAAAAGAAGGTTATCATCCACAATATTTAGATGATGACCTTCTTTTTAAATACTAAAGATTGCATTAAATTTTTAAAAATGTCTTTATTGTATCACTTATCCCTTGGCTTTCTTTGCTCTCCTCTCTCCAATCTTTTTTTAAGAATAAATTATTTTGATACCAATACAAAAAAAATATGTATTTAACTTATTGTTCTCCCTGTATTACCTTTAATAAAGAAAAGCGCATAAGCATAGTGTAAAACTTATTAATCTGCCAGTTAACTTTTCTGAAGAGTCACAAAATTAATTCTTAGTCATCCAGAGATCAATTGAAAGCGCATTCAAAATTTGGGAGGGGATTTAATAGTGTTTCTTACAATTTTAGGCATCTCCATGGTTACAGTTTTTACCTATTTAATTATGTCCAAACGTTTATCACCCATTGTTGCTTTAACTTTAGTTCCGATCGTTTTTGCAGGAGTTGGTGGTTTTGGAAGTAAAATTGGCACTATGATGATGGAAGGCATTAAGCTAGTCGCTCCTTCTGCAGCTCTATTATTATTCGCCATATTGTTTTTTGGTATTATGATAGATACGGGCTTATTTGACCCACTTATCAAAAAGTTATTAGAAGTTGTCAAGGGAGATCCTGTCAAAATTTCTATGGGTACCACAATTCTTGCATTACTCGTAGCCCTAGATGGAGACGGTACAACGACGTATATCATTACTGTTTCAGCTATGTATCCACTTTATAAACGAATCGGTATGAATCCATTGGTTTTAGCCACAGTAGCCATGCTAGCTTTAAGTGTTATGAGTGGTATGACCCCCTGGGGTGGACCTGCTACCCGAGCAATAGCAGTATTGGGACTTGATGCATCCGAATTTTTTGTTCCACTTATTCCTACCATGATCGGTGGTGCTCTTTGGGTTATTTTCGTAGCATTTATTTTAGGGAAAAAAGAACGTAAACGACTTGGTGTAATACACATAGAAGAATTCAAAAATGAAATAGCTGCTACTGTAGAAAATGAAGCCACTGAAACATTTCCTCATATTGACATTAAACGTCCTCGTTTTTTGTGGGTTAACTTATTAATTGTGATAGGCATTATGGTCATTCTTATTATGGGATTAGTACCTGCCCCCATTTTATTTTTAGTCGGTTTCGCTATTGCTTTAATGACTAACTACCCTAATCTGGAAATGCAAAAGAGACGTATCTTAGCACATTCTGGAAACGCTTTAATTGTTGTTCTATTAGTTTTTGCGGCAGGAGTATTTGCAGGAATCTTTTCCGGTACAAAAATGGTTGATGCTATTGCTAATGGACTGGTTGCGATAATACCTGCTTCATTAGGACAGTTTTTTCCTGTCATTGTTGGCATTACAAGTATGCCATTCACTTTCGTTTTATCGAATGATGCCTATTATTTTGGAGTTCTCCCTATTCTTGCAGAAGCAGCTTCAGCCTATGGTATTAGTCCGTTAGAAATCGCTCGGGCTTCTATATTGGGACAACCCGCTCATTTAATGAGTCCACTTGTTGCATCAACCATTCTATTGGTTGGTATGGTTGATAAAGACCTTGGAGAATATCAGAAATTCGCATACAAATGGGCCATCCTGACATCGTTAATCTTAACAGTATTAGCTATAATTAGTGGTGCTATTTCTTTTATGTAAATTATAAAAGTCCTTGTATACTTGTCTGCAAGGACTTTTGTGGCATTTTTCAGCTAGATAGTTTTTTTGATACAACTTTGTTGTCAGGTAACGTTCCATAATTGAAACCATGAAATAAGATGGAAAACTGAAGTATTTACTATTATTATGTGAATTAGTGATTGTAAATATTTTTATCATTAATTATGTTAATGTTAAGCAGTTGTGGAAGGTTCCCTTTTTAAATCTTTATCTAGCCGGCACATTCGAAGGTATCAGGAATGGTTATCAGAAAAAAGCCCCTCTGTCTTAACAAAAGGAGCGTATTCCGTTACCACATTAGCTTGTTTTCAAAAAAGCTATTCAGTTGGGTTGTTCAACGCTTATTTTTTCTTACCCACACGATTCAGAATGCTTTTGTTCAAATTATTGCGTAACTTATCATCCCATCTTTTCGCTTGGTCGATAAGTCCATTGGCGAATGCAGTCACGTCTTCACCTGTCACTTCCAATACGTCTTTGCCATCTGCCGCACCATCTTCAAACAAATCAATGAGATCATACTGGATTCTCAGCATATCCATGCCGCTTCCAGAGGCGARACCCCACATATAGTTGCAGATTTTTTTATAGGCTTCTGGGTAGTTGCCTGGCAAAGCTTCCACACGCGCCATCATTTCTTTGTATTCTTTTTTGTCGTCAAGTATCTTTTTGATGAAATTTACCATGATATTTAACCTCCTACCTTATTTTTTATTCGTCCAAATTTTTACTTGCTCTTCAACTCTACTCTCAATTTCTTTTTTCAAATCTACTTGCCCTCCTAATATACGCGCCGATTCTCCATCTAGTTTTGAGAGAGCCATCAATTCATCGGCAAATGCCGCCACGTCTTCACCGGTAACATCTAGCACATGCTTGCCTTCTGCTGCACTAGCTTCAAACAGTTCATACAAATTGATGATTTCTTCACCAAATCCATATCCGAAATTCCACATGTACTTTTGAATCTTTTTGAACACAAATGCGTAATCTTTCGGTAGGGAATTTACTTTTTTCATAAATGCTTTGTATTCCTTCTTGCTTTCTAAATCGCCAATGATTAGCTCGATAAATTTCTTCATATTATTTCTCCCCCTTTAGGGTATTAATTTTTGATGAAACAAAATTCCATTTTCCCCAAAATTGTTCGAGTTCCTCGTGTCCTGCATTATTTAATGAATAAAATTTGCGAGGAGGACCCATTTCAGAACGCTTTTTCTCGAAATTCACTAATTCTTTCTTTTCCAGTCGCACCAAAATGGTGTAGACCGTACCCTCAACAACCTCTGTAAAGCCCATTTCATTGAGACGACGGGTAATCTCGTAGCCGTAAGTATCTCCCCGGCTGATAATTTCCAGCACACAACCTTCCAACACACCTTTGAGCATTTCTGTTAAATTTTCCATAGCATACACCTCCTAAGCTAATAAGTTATACAGGTATTCAGTAATAATGAGTACTGGTATACTGTAATACTATGTAGCGAAGGTGTCAAGTGTGCATTAAAAAAATTATAAATTTAAAAATGTAAATGCGGAATAAGAAAAAGAAAACCAAAATAAAGTATGGATTTCGGTTTATCATTTTTATAAACGATTTAACTTTATTTAAATCGGTACATCTTTTTTTATAAGGTACGACTTTATTTTAAAACTACAACAATGCCACAAGAAAAAAGACGATTAGCTATTGCTAGTCATTTCTTTCACTTAAGCATAAATAGTGGAACGTGGGACACCTGTCATTTTGGCTATATCATTAACGCTTAAACCGTTAGATTCTCTTTCATCATACAGCTATAAAGCCTTCTTAACGTCCTTCTCGTCCTTCCCTTTCCTACCTATATGTTTCCCCTGTGCCTTAGCACGTTCCCTTCCTTCTGCCGTTCTATCTTTAATTAGATCACGTTCAAACTCAGCAATAGCCCCCAGCATAGTAAACATTAGCTTTCCTGATGGTGTACTAAAATCAATCTGTTCTTTGATGAAGACTAAAGCTATTCCCCCTTCTTCTAGTTCCTTAGCAATCTTTTGTAGGTCAAAAGTGGAACGTGCTAATCTATCCAATTTGTAATCAACCAGCTTGTCACCTTCCCTTAAATAGTCCAACGCCTTAGCAAGTTCTTTCCTGTCAGATTTAGCACCACTTTGTTTTTCCATGAATATCTTCTCGCAACCATACTCTTTTAACTTCCCCTCCTGTAAAGCCAAGTCCTGATCTTTAGTTGAAACACGTCCATATCCAATAATAGCCATTATGTGAAACTGAAGTTTAGCTTCCACATACATATTCGTTATGATTTCCTGTTGTCTGGACAAATTCCGAAGGTCTAATAGCTGAATTCCTCTAATTTTATGAGGTTCACCTTTGTAATACAGCACACACAACTGGTACGCATCGATAGCGTCTGTTTTTACCTTCCGTAAACTGGACTTCTTTGCCTGATATGAAATAATCGGATTTAGTAAGATATATAGAATAGAATAGCATGGTAATGCCCTGTAGATTCTAAAATGACCATAGGCATCTACCCTGTCACTTTCTTTTAAAAAGTCAAAAAATGATCTAATTCCTCTTTGATGTCCTTCATTGAAAAGTTCTTCCCACGGTTTAGATTGATCTAAAAATGCCTGAACTTGACTCTCTCCTTTTTGCCACATCCAGACCAACAACCGGATTCATTGTTTTTTTCCCTCCTTTACTTACTAACCAGTACCCTCAGTTCTCCATGCAGTGTCATAGCTTCGCTCATTATACGAGATCTACGTCCAACTAGCCTCAAACATGTTTCTACAAGTAGTGGGTGGACAGTTTAGTTCACGAGATCAAGTCCCGTGCACCCGTACGTCCTATCCTGGCTACTGATATAATAGATTCTATTAAAAAAGTCAACAAACCTTATTAAAGCTAATATAAGTTTTGATATGTATTACGCTACATTCAATTTCATTTGAATCGACAAGTCTTGAATAAAATGACAAAAGGTAATTTATTCGGATCAACACCAGCTAGAAATTCACTAAGATAATGTTCCGCTTCCTTCTCATTCTGTATTAGTAAAATTGATAAAACCACCAATCTTAATGACTGGTGGTTTTTGTGTATTTACAAAAAAGACAAAGTATTTTAAATGAAAAATACTTTGTCCCCCAATTAATATCCTAGAAACGGATGAACACGGCAACTCCGGTTCGCCCGAAGTCAAGGTTCAATACTCGTACAAATCTATTTCCAAGTAAACAACGTAAAGCAGCTCTGTAGGGATCACCAGGAGCCAAAGTGTTAGCACAAGGTGCAGCACTTCCAATCACTGTAGCTTGTACAATTGTACGCTGAGCTAAAGGTATTAACGTAGCTCTTTCCCAAAGGATCGTAACTACATCAACAGATCTAGAACCAGAACCAGACATATAATTCACCTCTTTTCATTGTTAATATATTTAATGCAAATTCAGACAGCTTGGTTCATTCTTTTGTCATGATACACACAAAAAAAGGCGATTTATTATCTGATTATTCAAGAAAAACTCTAGCAACTTATTCAAAAGGAAACGAGCGACAGAAGGGAAATCCAGGAACACTTTGAAATCCAAGTCGTCGAAGCCACTGCCCAGATTGTCGAACAATACATATGAAGCCGAGCTGCGAATGAAACTTGGCAGTACATCTGTCAAAGGACTTCTAGTCGATTTCGGCGATAGTATCCATTTAGGCAAGATTAACGAGAAGTATTATTAATGATTGAAGCCGATACGATTCCGTCGATAAAGGTGTTTCGCCGATTGAATTTCATAGGCCGGATAAATTTATGGAGATTGTGGAGCGGATAGGTTAGTTAATTAGGATTTTTTGAGGGACTTGTGATCATTATTGTAATCATAAGAACTGTGCCATTTAAACGTTCGTGATCGTTGTGTGATCAAATTTATGCTCTAAAACATGTTAATAAGGGTTTCCTTAAATTTAAATACACTTAAAATATTAAATCAAAAAGACAGTGAGCTTATCTTTGCTAACTGTCTTTTCGTTTATGACTAAACATTAAGTTAAAATACACATCCTGTACGTCATAGTCGATTTCTATGGAATTATCCGTAAGCTGTATCCCTTAATTCACTTTTGAAACACTAAAAATCACACAAGCATCCTGATCGTATCGTTTTCACTATTAGGAGTCTCATTTTCTTCTTCCATGGTATTTAATAATTTCATCTTCTGCCTAAGAAATATTAATACTACTAACGTGAATATTCCTACTAATTAGACCAATAAAAGTGAAACTGACAACGATTTTTGAACACTTTAAATTGATTTATCTCCTTTACGTCCATCTATTATTCTACTAACAATATTCCGTCGGCAATCGGGCGTTCACCTGCTGCATCAGATGGTCTTGTGACTCGATCATCCCCAACTGTCATGGTAGTCGATCCGCCGCCATCAAGATTGATAGCATCGACGGCACCTAATGACTTCATGACTTTTGCACTTTCTTCAAAATTAGCCCCTACACTCCATCCGGGTGCGCGTCCATCGATCGTGACAAATAATAGATTGCCATTTTCCTTGATTCCAGCAAGTGTTCTAGGGTTACGACGTTCCCCAAAACGATAATAAAACCCAGGATCTTCTTCCCAGTGAAAGCCTTCCTCTACGGAATTAATGGAAATTTATCCATTTTCCAACAATCGAGGACCTCCGTTAATCATGCTTGTGGTTTGGTCTAATTTTAATAGCTTTCCATCCCCGATGATTTCACTCTTCACCTGAATCTTCATCCCTTGTTGAGCATGGTCATGAAGCCACTCTGCTGCTTCCCCCGTTCCTGTAAGAATAGAACCACTGCTTGGAATGTCTCCCCTACGCTGGTTATGAATTTCCACCACTTCTCCGGCATGATTTACTACCACTTCCACACCGTCGCCCGATTCTGTCTTTTCTCCAAATATGGAAGTATATTGGATAAATTCACTTTCATCCTTACAAGTAAAATCATGTTTCGGCCGTTCTGTTGTCATATCTCCTTCAACACCGCCACAATTGCGGATTAATCCTGGCTTCCGATTTAATCCATCCACTTCCCTAACCGCTCCATCAGATGAAGTAGCCTGAATTGACGTGGAAACAGATGCAATTTTTGCCTTATCATCATCAGAAGATAAAATCAGAGCTGAACGGCCATTAATCGCTTCACTGACAAGTTGACCATTGCTTGCGAATATACCGGCAAGATCGCCTGGTGTACCATCATTCTCTCCTACAACAAAGTATCCGGCATTAACTCCTGCAATGGCAACATTTCTGTCAGCCATATGGGTCAATGTTTCTTTCCCTGTCACTGCATCATTTGCTAATTCTGGCACCACATGCCCTTGAAATCGTTCCTGATCCACTTCTAGGACGTTTACTACCCATGGTCCTGTTGTTTTCTCTCCGTCCTCACCCGTATACACATTCCTTAGACCTGTATATCCCTTAGCCGATAATTGTTTTCTCATTTCCGTTGCATCCGCTTCCAGCTGATATTGGCCGATGCGAACAATGTATCCAAGTGGTCCTTTTTCCAGATCATCCATGGCCCGATCCGGTTCCCGAATGATACGAGCATTTCTGAAACCATCTCTCTTTAAATTTCCCAACAATTTCTTTGCCTGTTTCTGTGTTTCTACAAATGTCACATCCACTGTGTAAAAGTCTTTAGAAGATGTTTCACCACGAATGATTTTGGTATACATCACTCCTGGTGCTGGATTCATAGAAGTTCTTTTCTCTTGCAAATTAGGCGTTCCAAGCGGAAGCACATGATTTTTCATATGCACTTGTGATTGAACTGGAGTTTCTGGAATGGCATTTACAATCATCACAGCAGTTAGACTAATAGAGGCGATAGGTAAAAAAGGCTTTTTCCACATTTTCATCATTTTTTTCCTCCAATAAAGTTATTTCCTCCTTTAACTTTATTGTCTAAATATGATGGAAAATTAACAGGACTATTATATTTCAATCAATTTTAAGTGAATGAAAATGAGCATATATACTCGATAAATATTACAATTCACATTTGTAAAAGGACTAATTTTCTTATACTTCGATTCTTAAACGATTGGGATATATTTACTTTTTAAAAAAACTTCTACTATAAAAATCATTTTTCATTCAAACAAAAAAAGCCCTCATATTTTAAGGCTTTTTACTAAGCTAATCATCCAAATAATCTCGCAAAKGTATTTTCACCGGCAATACCGTCAGCTGATATTCCCTTGGCCCTTTGAAATGCCTTCACCGCTATCTCCGTTCCGTTTCCAAAGATACCATCTATACCATGTGGATTATGTCCTTCTAAATAAAGTGCAGCTTGAAGGATATAGGTGATATTCCCTTTCGCCCCTTTCCTAACATTAGGTGTAGCCGCTTTTGTTTGGGGTCCCCATATTCCATCCACATTAATCTTTGCACCATATTGTTTATTCAATTCGGTTTGAAAACCCTTTATCAGCGCTTTTTTAGTATTAGGTCCATAATAACCATCCACATCTATTTTTGCATTATACCGGCTATTTAATGTCCTTTGAATGGACTTGATAGGCTGAGTGCCAGTATCCTTTGTAGGCGTATTTTTTACAATGACATCCGATTCGACTTGTGTTGCTGGTGGAGTGGTTCCATTCACTTTTGATATCAGTTTAGGCCTTGTTCCCGCTTTTAACTGAGAATAAGTTAGTCCACCCGTCATATCCAAGTGCGGATAATCTTTAAAGCTTGACCAATCCCCGCCCCAAGTAAAGCCCAAGGATTTACCAATGTCCGCTACCCGTTTCCATTTGGCATCAATTGTCCAAATGGCATTCTTTCCATCATCGCTGACTATGAAATAATCAATGGCTAGTCCATAGTTATGGTAAGATTGACCTGGCGTCGCATTCGTCACTCTCGGTTTCGATAAATCACTATAGTTTTTTCCATCATAGATATAACCTAGGCGACCTTGACCATATAGCTTTGCTTGCTCTTCCATAGACCGATAACCTGCGCTGATTTGCACATAAATGCCTTCTTGGTATGCCTGTTTGACCATTTCCAATGCTGACTCTTTAACGACTGGATGAATTCCGCTGCCCATATTCTTTTCCGAACGATCCAATAAAGTTTCTAATTTAACAGTCAATTAAATCACCTCCTAATATGTTATGGTGCTTATTAGGAAATGCTTGTACACCACCTTGACGTTCCAAAAAATCCAGTGAAATAAAAGAAGCGCATCCCAATGGATTGCGCTTTTTGCCTATTATAAAGGCCTATTTTGATCTTCTTTACCGTTACCTATAACTCTTATCAATTCATCAAGCTTTTCATTTCTTTCCTGATCTGCTTTTGTCTTGGCATTGATGAATTTTATCACCTTAATTACAAAGTAAATGCTTAAAAAAAGAAGTCCCAGATAAAATAAAATCGGTATGATTGCAAATAGCCCGATTAAACTGCCGGCTTGGCTCATAAATAATTCCTCCTTTAAGTAAAATATAGTATTATTATACATTAAAGACAGGATAAGAAGGAATCGGACACAAAAATCACCCAGCTATCAACATACTTCGCCAATCGATATAACCAGCTTTCAATTATTTTATTAATGTCCATATTTTTGCCTTCCAATCCTCTCCATCATTAAATGGAGCTATTAAAGCTGAAAGGGGAATGCAAACAAATGAACGAAGGTAGAGATCCGTTCGTTTCTTCACTCGCTTCTAATTTAAACATGCGGCTCACTCGTTTAGCAGAAGAAAGGGATATCCCACTGGAAAGATTGCTGGATAAATCAGTCGAATTGTTACTAGAATATATGGAAGACAATGAATTAATCAATGACCATGTTAAGTTTAACAATGTTGAGGCCATAAATAAAAATAATGAAATCATTCAGCAAAGCAGGAAAATCCTAGAGAAAGATTAGCTCTAAAACACTCGGCCCTTACGGTTGGGTGTTTTTTCATCTGCTTATGACTCTCATCAGTTTTTTAACTACCGTGTGTCTCCACTGACAACTTTACCATGAACTGCGTACTCAATTAAAAAAGGGCAGCCACTAGGACTGCCCCTGTAGAACAACTGCCTTACAGTTTAATGGTGCTTTTTCTTGCATTTTTTACATTTACAACGCTTTCCGGGCACCCATACTTTACTGGGGTCATTATTCTCAAAACATTTTTCTACATAACAACAATATATTTCCATCCCAACACCCTCCTTACTATTGTATATGCATGGACTTATCGAAGGTGTGGACAAGTTGCTAAAAGTTTAGCAGGGGATTCATTTTACATGGTTCTGTACAATCTCCCATGTATGTGGGAGCAAACTGAAATCTCCCCAAGTTTTATGACCTGGAATAACGATTTTCGCATCCTTATATACATTCATTAAATTCTTCATCGTATTTGGCCACGCTTCCATGTTAGCTTCATCAATGATCCCGGAATTCTTTTTTTTCAGCGCGAAAATCATATCTCCAAATAATAAATTATACTTTGGAAGTATGGGCTTCTCCTAGGAATTATGTTTCGATTTTCATATTTCCAACTCTTAAAGTTGTTGGTCCTCCTGCAAGGGACAGTTCACATACGTTAAGGTCCTTTTATTTTCCAGTCAATATTTTCAAAAAAATACTATTTTGATTTTACAGCTTCTCTTATTTGTTCTACGACATTATTAAGCCACTGGATAGGAGTTAATCCAATTGCGGGATAATAGATTTCAGCATTAGTTTGAATATAGTTTTCCTTTTCTTGTTTTGTTCTATTACTAGTTAGAAATTCGTCACAATACTATAAAAAAATTCGGCTCTCCCTTCAAATAATAAAACCTTAGAGATTTTTGATATCTCTAAGGTTTTATTATTTATTCCTGCGTTAGGGTTGTAATATAACAATTATCTATTAAAACTCTTTTAAAAAAGTCCACAGCCTCTTGAGTTACAACTAACTCACCTTTTGGTGATAAACAGAAGTGATGTCCTGACCAATTTTTGAAGTTCTCTCCTTCTACTTCAACTTTACCAAGCGGAATAAATCTGCTGAATTTAGGTAATTCCTTATTTGGATACATTTCTTTAAATTCATCAGATGTAGTAATTAAACACTTTTCTAATTTGTAATCTTTAAATTCACTATTCTTTAATTCTGTTTCAAGTTTACTTGACACAATAAAGGCTGGTGTTGACTCTAACAGGTCATCTCCTAGCCATCCTTCAAACTCATAATGTAAATATTTTACCTTTCCTGAAATACCTTCAGTTGCAATATCTTCTTCTGTTCCATAAATGGTATGTTCACTATGACCCCCTGATACTTCTGGTTCTAAAAAATATAATTTCATTAGTAACATCCTTCCTATCACATTCTCACCTTTTCACTGGCGGATTAAAATTTTCACCATGTTTTGATCTAACTCAATCATATAACCTATTACTTCCTCTTTTGTGGGATTAGGGTTATTTCTATAAAATCTATTCCAATCTATTCTTATTTTTGATAAATGTATATCACTGTTTACTTCTTTTGGTATACCTCTCAAGTTTTCTAGAGCATGTATTTCCTCAAGTGAAAATAAATTCGGGTGCCTTTTTAGAATTTGTTGCTCTATAGCATGATGAACTACTACACTACCTTTAAGGTTTGGGTATTCATCAAAGAATGTCTTTTTATAGTCCTTAATATTTTTGCCTTTTTCTATACCCTTAGAAATACTCTCCCCTGAAACACCCTCTACTTTGCTATCCTTCACCGTGAATTTCTTATAGGCTTCCTTGATTGTCTGCTTTTCCATCATAACTTGGCGAAGG
>NZ_JBFUHM010000056.1:0-29151 GCF_056402395.1 Peribacillus sp. P4_B1 | reverse complement strand
ACAATCTTTACGAAAAGAGCCTAAAAGTAAAACGCAGTTAATGGATTGGGTGCGAAAATATCAAGATACTGACGGTTTTTTTAAGACTCAACGGGAAAAAGCAGCGGTAACAAGGGCTAAAAAAAACTTGAAGGGGCCGGTTTCTCGTAAAAAAAATTCGATAGCGTGGAAGAAGTATTGGAATACTAAGGCCCAGGTGCCTTACTTAAAAAAGCAGTATCCAAATCTATCAGGAGGTCTCCTTTTTCAGACGATTATTGAAGGACTACATTCTCCATTCAAAGTAATCTGGCTTATTGTCATTGCTCAGTTAAATCGCTCCAGGAATACTCAAAGACAATTCCGTCTTTCAAAGGACGATAAATTCGTGAACGGATACAACAGATTAACATATAGCACAAGGAATAAGGTTACCTTCGCATGACAATTATCCTTACGAGAAAATGCTTTTTTGTGAACCACAAAAAAAGAGATGTATACGGAACAGATTAAGGATTCCAATACACATCTCATGTTTATCATCCTAGGCTTCAACAGGCAGGTGCCCATCGGCAGCCACTCTTGCAAAGGAAACTGCCATGACAACGCCTGTGTCGAATCATTCTGCTCTCATTTTATATCTGAAATGTTTTATCTCAATCATTTTCAAATAGAAGAAGAACAGATTCTAGCAATTAAAATTTACATCTTTACATAACGCAAACGGTTCCAAAAACGAATGAACCATCGAGCTCCGATTGAATATCGAATCTCGATGGTTACCTAGTCTTTTTTAAACTGTCTACTTGAAGGGGGTAAGTCCAATAAGGGATCTTTTTTAAGTGTCCATTATTCGGGATACTGCAGGCCAAATGCATTCAAGGGTCTTTTTTTATAAACCTTCCTCGTTGTTTAATGCTTCTTCCCGCAAACTTTCACGCTTCACCCTGCGTTTATAGACAACTTTAGATAATGAAATACTGATTTCGTATAATAACAGCAGTGGAACCATTACCATAAAGTCTGACATAAAGTCAGGCGGCGTTATCGATATCGCAATGACAACCAGTACAAAGTAAGCATACTTCCTTAGCTTTTGAAGCACATAAGGATTAATTATTCCAATGGAGGTCAAAAACATGGTAACGACAGGAAGCTCAAATAAAATAGCAAAAGGTATCGTCATATTAAATACAAATGAAAAGTACTTATCCGCTGTAAAACTGGTTATGAACATCCCATCGCCCAATTGAATCAAAAATTGAAGAATGGTCGGGAAGATGACAAAATAACCAAAAGCAAGCCCTCCGATAAAAAGCAAGAAAAGCGCTGGAATATAGGCAAGGGTCGCCCTTACTTCATTTGGCATCAAAGCGGGTTTAACGAATAACCAGATTTGCAGAGCAATTACCGGTATCGTTGCCGCAATGGCTACGACGCCTGAGAGCATAAAGTAAATCCAGATAATATCACTTGGTCCCAATACCATCAGGTCAAAATCTAGATCCTTCACGAACCATTTATAAATCTCTTCTACATAAATAAAACTTGCAATAAAAAAGATGACAAAAGCAACAGCTGTAATGATGAGCCGTTTTCTCAATTCATCGAGATGATCGATAATATTTAATTCTTTATCTTCCAAAGTTGATCACGCCTTCGTCTGAAAATCCGTATCTTTGTTCCAGCAAAAAGGCGCAAGACGATTCCATCTTACGCCCAGCATTCAATCATTCATGATTTTTTTGTTGTATTTTTTTATCCTCTTCATAATCATCTTTTGTTAAGTCACTCGTGGATTTTTTAAATTCACGAAGTGTCTGTCCAAAAGCACGGCCTATCTCTGGAAGTTTCTTCGGTCCAAAAATAATTAATGCCAATATTAAGATGAGAATTAGACCAGGTACTCCAATGTTCGACATGGATACATCCCCTTTGGTGTTGTAATTATCCCTACCCCGATTATAATACCACTTCCAACCAATTGAAAGAGCACTGGCAATTCGTCATAGAATGGTAACAATTATCGACAGTAAGCCCGGCTCGACTGGGAGGTAGAATAAAATGTAAAAACATAAGTAATATTCTATCCTAATTTAACACTTTGTCCATGATTAAATCAATAAATGAAATAAATTACTGTCCTTATTGACTTCAACGAAAGAGAATCCTTTTTTGTTCATTCTTAGAATGAGACCTTCATAATCATTCTTATCTTTCAGCTCAACACCAACAAGGGCCGGCCCGCTTTCTTTATTGTTTTTCTTCGTATATTCAAAACGGCTAATATCGTCATTCGGTCCTAACACCTCATCAAGGAATTCCCTTAAAGCTCCAGCGCGTTGTGGGAAATTCACGATAAAATAATAAAGCAGTCCTTCATATAATAAGGATTTTTCCTTAATTTCCTGCATGCGCCCAATGTCGTTATTCCCTCCGCTGACCATGCAAACAACCGTTTTGCCTTTGATTTGTTCTTTGTACAAATCCAAAGCGGCTACAGATATAGCCCCTGCCGGCTCAGCGACAATCGCATGCTGATTATATAAATCGAGAATCGTCGTGCAGATTTGCCCTGAAGGAACGACAACGATATCTTCCAGGTTTTCCTTACAGAGCTGATATGTCATCTGCCCCACACACTTGACAGCTGCTCCGTCAACAAATGTATCTATGCTTTCAAGTTCAGAAACTTTTCCTTCATCAAAGGAGTATTTCATCGAAGCAGCACCAAGCGGCTCCACTCCAATGCATTTCGTTTTTGGTGAAACCGATTTGAAATAACTTGATAATCCGGCCATTAAACCGCCACCGCCGATAGCTGCAAATACATAGTCGATTCCATCTTCACAATCATTCAGGATTTCTACGGCCGTTGTACCCTGCCCTGCGATTACCTTTTCATCGTCAAATGGATGGATAAAGGAACGTTCTTCTTTTTCACAGCATTCCATCGCCTTGGCAAATGCATCATCGAATGTATCTCCAATCAGGATGATTTCCACATTATCCCTACCGAATAGCTGAACTTGATCGACTTTTTGCCTTGGTGTCGTAGCGGGCATATAAATCTTCCCGTGGATACCTAATTGACTGCATGAAAACGCAACTCCCTGTGCATGGTTTCCTGCACTGGCACAAACGACTCCATTCTTCGTCTCTTCCTCTGTCAAGCTTTTCATTTTATAGTAAGCCCCTCTTAATTTAAAGGAACGTACATGTTGAAGATCCTCGCGTTTTAAATATACATTACATTCATATTTTTCAGAGAGCCTCTGATTTTTTTGTAAAGGAGTGTGTAAAACGATCTCTTTTAGTTCTCTATAGGCAATTAGAATATCTTCCAATTGGATCCCCCTATTCATGGATGCAGTCTGATTCATAACAATACCTCATTTCCTTCCTAATCGATTCAATCATTATAGCACTTTACTGGCATTAATGTAATTGATTTTTCTAAAAATTCTTTCTTTTGTTCGTTCCATACAAAAAAATCCGATTATGGTCATTTTTCCATAATCGGATTTATCGTTTATTTTTTTTGTAGAATAATAAAATCATGTGCATATCGATTTTTTTCATCGATGCTTCCTGGGTTTGAGGAGATTTTATCCCATTCATTTTCATCAATCACGGGAAAGAAAGTATCACCTTCAAAGGTTTCATGAATTTCCGTTATATACAGGCGATCGGTAAAAGGAAGGATTTCCTTGAAGATTTCGGCTCCGCCAATAACGAATACTTCATCCCTACTGTTGTCTGCAAACGTTTTGATCTCTAAAGTATCATGTAAAACTAAACAGCCTTCCGCTTTATATTCCGGATTACGGGTAACGATGACATTTTCACGACCAGGCAGTACCCTTCCGATTGATTCAAATGTTTTTCGGCCCATGATGATTGGATGGCCCATCGTCACTTTTTTAAAATACTGCAAATCTGCCGGTAAATGCCATGGCAGTTGATTATTATTCCCGATTACACGGTTTTGATCCATAGCGACTATCAACGATATCATATGCTAACCTCACCTTTTATATGGGGATGAGCTTCGTAATTTTCCAGAACGAAGTCCTCGAAGCTAAAATCAAAGATATTTTTCACTTCCGGATTTATTTTCATGATCGGCAATGGTTTGGGATCACGTGTCAACTGCAGTTCAACTTGTTCAAGGTGGTTAGAATAGATGTGGACATCCCCAAAAGTATGTACAAATTCGCCCACTTCCAAATCACACACCTGGGCGATCATCATTGTTAATAGCGCATACGAAGCTATATTAAAAGGAACACCTAAAAAGACGTCTGCTGAACGTTGATATAGCTGGCACGAAAGCTTGCCATCAGCCACATAGAATTGAAAGAATGCATGACAAGGTGGCAAGGCCATTTCGTCCAGTTCCCCAACATTCCAAGCACTCACTATCAGCCTTCTTGAATTTGGATTCGTTTTGATTTGTTCAATCAATTCACTGATTTGGTCGATTTGCCTTCCATCAGCCGTTCCCCAAGAACGCCATTGATGGCCATAAATCGGACCTAATTCTCCCTTTTCATCAGCCCATTCATTCCAAATGCGCACGTTATTTTCCTGAAGGTAGCCAACATTTGTATCACCCTTCAAAAACCATAATAGTTCATGGATAATCGCTTTTAAACTAACCTTTTTCGTTGTAAGTACAGGGAATCCATCTTTTAAATTGAATCTCATTTGATATCCAAAGGTACTGATCGTTCCTGTTCCCGTACGATCTCCTTTTTGAGTGCCATTCTCGAGCACATGCTTACATAAATCTAAATATTGCTTCATGATAAACCACCTTTTCTTCTTTCATTCTCCTTATTTTAACGTATTATAGTCCAATGGTTAATCTAATTGTTTAATAAAATTATAAGTCTCGGGTGCTTTTTGTTTAAGTAATTGATTTTGTTCGAAATTCACATAAAACATGGCAAACGTTTCTGCAAAGTATTCCTCAGGGTAATTGGAAAAATACGATTGTCCAGGGAACAGTCCATTCACTTCCTTACCCCAAATCTTCAAGTAATCCATGTCTTCACGAATCCCACCATAAACTATATTATCAATGGAATGCCCTAACTCATGCAGTTCCAGATTTACGGAGCCATGCCCTTTACCTTTATCGCTCGCTCCGATTTTAACCAATACAGTATGAGATCCCCCCATCCCAGGCACATCATCCCAAGTTGTTTTTTTATTCAAATAACCACGCGGCGTTTTCCCCTTTAATTTAGCCGCAGATCGATTTTCAGTTAAAGAACCATTAAAGAGTTTGATCCTTACACCGCTGTCAGCAGTTTTCACTAAAAGGGAATGAGGCAATTTATCAATGGTTCCTACAATTTTCAGTGCTTCCTTTTCATCGTATTCCCCTTCTGGAAATAAAAATATTCTTTGTAATTCTTTATTATCCTTAAAAAATTCAGCTTGTCTTAAAAGGTTATCTTTGGGCAAATTCCGCCATTTTACTCCTTCATCCTTCGCTAGGGAATAGGAGAGCATTGAGAGGAGAAAGGCAAATAATGCAAGTAAAGTTAACCATTTTTTACTTTTCACAATCTTCTCCCCTTTCTTCATTTCTCATAATCGTTAAGAGTGTATATGTATTTTAAAGTCTCTGAACCTTCCACACTATTATATTAGTATAACATATTAACTTAGTGTAAAAACTCTATGTTTTTATGGTAATTTTGTCGCAGCTCTACCTTGAGAAGAACCATTTTTCCAGTCTTTTCATATATCAATAGTATATAATTGTATAAGGTTTAGGGTGATTGCATGGAAACCAATAATAAAAAAGCCAGCTTGAATGAGAACCGGGAACTTGCTGATGAAGTCCTTGATATTTACAGTTTGAAGGTGTTCATCATTCTCGACCTTTTTCTGTTCTCCATTTTCTTTGGCCTGCTACTGCATCCGCTACTCCCTTCTCTTTGGCTTACCTTCTTATTGCCTTTGCTTTTCTTCACTACATTTACCGCCCTTCTTCAATTACTTGATATTCTCCAAAAAAAAAGCAGACATCATTTTTGATGTCTGCTTTTTTAAATGGTGATCAACCATGTTCTTTACGCTTTTTCCCTTTCTTCAAATGAAATACAATCGTGGTGCCGAAAATCATTAAAATAAGGGTAAAAAATATCGCAGGCGGGATTTCGATCCCTGCAACGGCAATTAGCATTTTTATAGCAATGAATCCGATAAGAATGTAAGCGGCAGTTTCCAATTCAGGAACCTTATCTATCAATTTTAAAAATAACCCCGCCACTCCCCGCATCATCAAGACACCAATCATCCCACCGGCCAAAAGGACCCAGACTTTTTCACTCACCCCGAAAGCGGCCAAGACACTATCGACGGAAAATGCTATATCCATCAATTCCACTGCCGCAACCGTCCCCCAAAATGTACCAAAGATTCGGATCAACAAGCTGTTGTTACTCATTCCCTGGATATCTTCATCAATGCCAGCTTGTTTTTTTCTTTTATCCCGAAAGTATTTAAATGAGAGCCAACCAAGGTAGGCTGCTCCAATCACCTTCACCCACCAAAGCTTAATGAGGAAAACACCGATTCCAATCGCTATAAATCTAAAAGCGTATGCGCCTAATAAACCATAAAAAAGTGCTTTTTTCCGTCGTTTTTCCGGAAGGTGCCTGACCATTACAGCTAATACCAAAGCGTTATCCGCCGATAGTAATCCTTCCATTAAAACGAGCGTTCCGATCAATCCCCAGCTTACTGGGTCGGATAAAACCTCCACCCACATATTCCAGTCAAAAAATTGAGCATATGTTTGAGTGATATTATTTAACAACTCTGACATGATAAAGACTCCTCTGCTACTATACCTGCATAATTAGAAAACCGTATAAAATAACATTGTTCCCAGTAATGTTATAAACTCTACTTTATTTTAAACACAAAATAAATACGTTGCATGACAACGTATCATTTAATGCCTATTAGAAATTTCATTCTCATCATACTCTTACACATATATAAAATCAAAGAATCGATCCATTATGAGAGCCTTTGTTTACTCGTCCACTCTGGGGGCGTATTTTTGTCCCAATATATTTTCCCTATATCATAATGGGTGGCAAATGAATCATGATGGGTATGATAGTGAAAATCGAACCAATACCCTTCCATTGGTGGATTTTCCTGCCTGACATGGAATCTGATAATATCCTTGCCGCTGTTTGAATCATAAATATGAAAAATTTTCTCGGCCCTGCCCGCACTCGGCTGCTCAGTGATCGTTAATTGCTGTAATTTTTCATCTGGAAATTGGGCAGCCATTTCCGTAATGGCTTCTTCCATTTTTGGTAAGATGGTCATTTTGAACTCATCGCCAATTTTAGGATTGATCTTATCGCCAAACTTCATAAATGCGTTTACCTCTGCTTTATTCAGTATGCCCGATAAAAATTCTTCCCGGTTGAATTCCTCTTCAAGTTCAATCGGTTGCTGTGAAGAAAGGTAGGCTAACCCTTCTTCATCCACTAACCCTTTTTTAGTATCCTTTAACGAATTGGCCTCAGCAAGCCACGCCAGCTCTGAAGGCGTGACAAGACCAAACGTCAAAACGGATAATAAAATGACGAGACTTTTCCTGAACCAAATCGCTGCTTTCAACTTACACTCCCCCTCCTTTTTTTGTATTATCTTTATATTTAGTATACTTTTATTCTTTAGTAATTACTAATATATAGGTACCCATGTTTCAAAAATCAAAAAAAAGGATATATACCTATATAAACTTTATTAACCCTAACTTTTTACTAAATATCAACAATTCTACATTTTGATGAAGGATTTTGACGATATTTGGAGAACTTAATTAGATTCAAGTCTTTTTAAGGAGGGGTCTTATATGGCTTTAACTACGACTGCCATGGTGGCTTTATGTCTTGTAACATTAGCATTTTTCGTATATTTAACATTTACTGATTAAGAATAAATAAAAACCTACGAAAAATCCCTTGTCATTTATCTCCAATGGCAAGGTTTTTCTTTCACATAAAGCTTACATTTTGGCAGATTAAAGGACTGAATACTGGAGGAATCATTTTGGAAAACAACAATGAAAACACTAAAGATAAGGATTACAAGAGGGAAACCGCCACAGGGAAGGCCGGAATGGTCGTTACCGCTCATCCCGTAGCCACTTCCATCGGGGAAAAAATATTACGTGAAGGTGGAAATGCAGTCGATGCGGCGGTCGCCATCCAATTTGCCCTAAATATTGTAGAACCCATGATGACTGGTATCGGCGGCAGTGGTTTCCTTATGGTATATAACGCTAAAGATAAGGATACAAAAATATTCGATGGCCATGTAAGGGCACCTAAAGCCGCCCATCCAGACATGTTTCTAAATGAAAAAGGGGAAGTCATCCCATTTAAAGAACGTTCGATCAAGGCTACAGCAGTTGGCGTTCCTGGAATACTGAAAGCTATGGATAAAGCACTCAACGAATATGGAAGTAAGCCATTAGCTGACCTCATCGAGCCCTCCATTGAATTCGCAGAAAAGGGGGTTCCCGTCAATTGGGTTCTTTGCGATGCCCTTAAAAACTTTGAATACCGATTGGGCGAGGAAGCCCGTAAGTTCTTTATGCCAAACGGAAAACCATATCAAGATGGCGATTTACTGATAAAAGAAAAATTGGCGAATACCTACCGGATATTACAACGAGAAGGGATTTCCGCTTTTTATGAGGGTGAAATCGGAGAGGGCATCATTTCCTGTATCCAGGAACTTGGAGGGTTCATGGAACTTTCTGATTTAAAGGACTATGAAGCGACCATTGATGAACCAATGTATGGGACTTATAAGGATTATCGAATTGCATCATCCATGGCCCCTAGTGCGGGCGGATTCACGGTCATCCAAATCCTAAAAATATTGGAGAGCTTCCAGATCGAACAATATGACGTCCGTTCTTGGGAAAAATATTACTTAATTGCAGAAGCGATGCGCCTGTCATTTACAGACAAAAAGGCATTTCTTGCTGATCCCGAATTTGCCGAATTGCCATTGGCGGGTCTAATGCATGATGAATATATAGCTAAACGCCGCTCGTTCATTAATTTCAAAGCTAGGAATAATGCCATTGACTTCGGAAACCCTTGGATATATGATTCCGTGAAAGAAAGGGAAGTCATTCCACAACCAAATGACGAAGATATCAGTGAAACGACACATTTCACTGTCCGTGACAGATGGGGGAATATCGCAGCATGCACCTCTACAGTGGAGCATCCATTCGGTTCGGGCATAATGGTTTCCGACTATGGTTTCATGCTGAATAACGAACTGACTGATTTCGATTCCATTCCAGGGGGCATGAATGAAGTACAGCCCAATAAACGCCCTGTCAGTTGTAAAAGCCCGACCATCATCTTTAAAGACGGCGAGCCGATCTTGACGCTGGGATCCCCTGGAGGACCAACCATCATCAGTTCTGTCGTTCAAACAATCATCAATGTACTCGATTTAAAAATGGACTTGAAAGCAGCCATTGAAGAACCTAGAATTTTCACTCCAATGGGCCCTCATATTGAATGGGAAGCAGGAATGGATATGACCAGCAAAGGTCACTTGGAAGCAATGGGCTTTGCCTTTAATGAAGTTCCCCACTCTATAGGGAATGTCCAAGCCATTCAAATCAACCCTGATGGCTCGAATTATGGTGCTGCAGATTCAAGCCGGGAAGGCTGTGCCATGGGTCTGGACGAGACAGATTATAAATCCTGATCACAGAATGGAAATGAAGCCAAAATGAAATTTGGATGTTTTTCTCTTTACTACCTCAAACCCAAATTCCTCGAAGCGGGAGCTGCGGAAATGGTCTTTCAACACGACTCGCTTTCGCGCAACCCGCTTGGCTTCTTTCATTATTTCCATTGATAAATCCTTTCCTTCCGCAAAATGAGTCAATCCTTTGATTCCATTTGATTCCTGAATCGTTTCCTCAAACATGGGATCGAAATATACGACATCAAAATGATTATCCGGCATTGATTTCAATATTTCGTAATGATCCGCTTGAATGACCTCTATTCTTCTCATCGCAGAAATCATCTTTTCTTCTGCATTCTCCCATGTCTTCATACCATGGTCCACGAGCAAGGCCAAATATTGATTTCCTTCCAATGCAACAACCTGTCCATTTTCACCCACTGCAAAACTTGCGACAATCGCATCAGAGCCCAAGCCCAATGTACAATCAAGCACAGAATTCCCTTCATTTATATCTCCGGCAATGAGAAATGGATCACCTTCGCCCCGAATTATTCTTTTTAAACGGATCATTGCAAGGTTAGGGTGAAAAAAGAATGGTTCTTTTTCTTGGTACCGATATAACTCCATCCGCTTTTTACCAAAAACGAGGCAATCCTCCTCATCATGTTCCGATTGGATAGCTCTCACCGATCGTTTTCTTCGCGCTATAAAGGGGATCTGTAATTCTTCAGCTAACTTTTCGGCTAATATAATCGTTTCTTTATCGGCTCTTCCTACTGTAGTGACAAACATGAATCTACCCCTTCATACTCTTATAAATTTGAAAAGAATGCCCTGTTTCCAGGACATTCCGCTTCATCACTTATTTACTTGACTGAATGCTGCCAATAAATTTTCCATAATAGCTTCCATTGGCTGTCCCTCTATATCATGGCGAGGAATGAAATGTAAAACCTCTTTGCCCTTTAAGAGAGCCATGGATGGTGAAGAAGGTTCGATTCCATTGAAGTATTCCCGCATTTTAGCTGTAGCTTCCTTATCTTGTCCGGCAAATACTGTTACGAGATGATCAGGCTTATTGTCTGCTTGGAGTACGGCTTGGGTAGCAGCTGGACGGGCTAACCCGGCAGCACAGCCACAGACAGAATTTACGACGACAAGTGTCGTACCTTCTACTGAATCCATAAAGTTTTCAACCGCTTCAGCGGATTCCAACTCCTCAAAACCTGCTTGCACCAGTTCCGCACGCATTGGCTTCACCATTTGTTTCATATATTCATCATATGCCATCGACATAAAAAAACCCCCTTGATTACAATTCTTCATTTAGTTTAATCATACTATATTCTTATGTGCATATGCAAAATTGACGCTTAGAGCTTTGCAAATTCGGCGTTCAAATTTATGTATCAATAATCAAAGGTTCATTTGCGCCGCAAAAAGAAACATGGTAACAGAATCCATTTCATTCTGCCACCATGTTTTAGTATCTTCCTTGAATTAAACTTTCATCACTCCGCCTGAGCTGGCATTCGTCACAAGTTTGGAATAACGTGCTAAATAGCCTGTTCTAACTTTTGATTCGAAGCCTTTCCAATTTGCTTTACGTTTTTCGAATTCTTCATCGGAAATTTCCAATTCGATTTTACGATTGTTCAAATCCAACTCGATGATATCTCCATCTTCCACGAAAGCGATTGGGCCTCCCTCAGCTGCTTCGGGGGATATATGACCAATGCTGATGCCGCGAGATGCGCCTGAAAAGCGGCCATCAGTGATCAAACCGACTTTGGCTCCAAGTCCCCTCCCGACAATTTGGGAAGTTGGTGCCAACATTTCCGGCATACCCGGCCCCCCTTTAGGTCCTTCGTAACGAATGACCACTACATCCCCTTCTTTTACTTTTCCAGTAATGATTCCGGAAAGTGCATCTTCTTGGGAATCGAAACAAATGGCAGGACCCCTATGGTAGCCACCAACTGATTCGTCAACTGCTCCCACTTTTATGATGGAGCCTTGAGGAGCAAGGTTGCCAAACAATACCGCAAGTCCTCCACGCTCGGAATGCGGATTATCTAACGGATGGATAACATCCTTATCCAAAATTTCACAACCGGCAACATTTTCGCGGAGCGTTTTACCTGAAACGGAAAGGCAGTCACCGTTAAAAGCGCCTGGTTTTTTGAGTAACTCATTAATGACGGCACTTACACCTCCGGCATTATGTACATCTTCAATATGATAATCGGATGCCGGTGCAATTTTCGCTAGATGCGGTACGCGGTTAGCTATTTCATTTATGCGTTCCATCGGATATTCAAAACCTGCTTCATGTGCCAATGCAAGCGTATGAAGCACGGTGTTCGTCGAACCGCCCATCGCCATATCCAATGCAAATGCGTTATCAATTGCATCAATCGTCACGATATCACGAGGCTTGATATCCTGTTTGATTATCTCCATCAACTGTTTAGCGGATTTCTTAACGAATTCTTTGCGTTCTTCAGCTACCGCCAAAATCGTACCATTTCCCGGAAGCGCAAGTCCTAAACCTTCTGCCAGACAGTTCATGGAATTTGCAGTGAACATTCCTGAACAAGAACCGCAAGTGGGGCATGCAACTTGTTCGATTTCCTCCAGTTCTTCTTCATTGATAGTACCAGCTTGATAGGCGCCCACCCCTTCAAAAACGGATGTTAATGAAAGAGATTTACCATTTTTATCTTTACCTGCCTTCATCGGTCCGCCGCTTACGAATATTGTAGGAATATTGACACGAAGTGCTCCCATCATCATTCCCGGCGTTATCTTGTCACAGTTTGGAATGCACACCATACCGTCAAACCAATGTGCCGATACAACAGTTTCCACGGAATCTGCGATGATTTCACGGCTTGGCAAGGAATAGCGCATACCAATATGACCCATTGCAATTCCATCGTCTACCCCGATCGTATTAAATTCGAAAGGAACACCGCCTGCTTCGCGAATCGCTTCCTTCACTATTTTTCCGAATTCCTGAAGGTGGACATGACCTGGAACGATATCGATGTATGAATTACAAACCGCGATGAACGGTTTACCGAAATCTTCTTCTTTAACCCCTGCTGCCCGCAACAGACTTCTATGTGGAGCTCGATCGACCCCTTTTGTAATCATGTCACTTCTCATATTTGATGTAGACATTTGTTGTACCCCCAATTTCCGCTAAATGTTTAATGATTCAGAATAATATAATTTTTAGTATACTCTAAAAATTCTAACATATTTATAAACAAATGCAACCTTTCAACGTTAAATATCTGCAAATATCATTTTACTAAAATAATAGAGAACAGATTTATTTACTTTAAAATACTGTATCCCATCGAAAATTAGCCATTTTGCTGTTTCGGAGTTCCACCGGACCACAGGGTCAAGCAATTGGAATTGACCAGCTTCAAAAAAAGGCATGCGGATTTAATCACCCGGATGCCTTTTTTGAAGTCCATTAAGTTATTCTAATTAAATTTCACTTTTCATTCGCTAGCCTTGATTCTGTCATTTGCTTCCAAACTGAACCTTTTGCTTCTTCCCCATTTTCTATACGATCAATGGCCATCTTGACCTGTAGGGCCACTTCGAATTCAGGGTCCTGTTCCGCTTGCTTTAGAAGAGGAAGGGTCGTTTCATTTCCAGCTTCATATAAAAACATCGCCGCCCTCCATCTAACCAATTTATTTTTATCCGATAGTGCTTGCGACATTTCTCCCATCGCTTCTTCAAAGCCCAGATCGGATAAACAGTCACCAGCCGTTCGTCTTACTGCTGCACTTTTATCTTTCATTGCTTTGTACAAGCTCGGAAGCACTTTTCTATCTTCGATCATACCCAAGTATACAACCGCGAGCCTTCGAATGGAGACTTTACTGTCGGAAAGTGCCATGTCCAATACTGGAATATCACCCACAGTTGGATCTTCCATTTGTTCTAAAGCCTGATATCGCTTTTCCCAACTTTCGTCATTCAGCATTTCTGCAGTCAGTTTAATTTTTGGCCGTTTCAAGAATGTTTCTTTTGTATCCACCATTTCTTTAGCAGCAGCTACTAGCCGATTAATTCGTTCTTCCGGATATGCTGCAATCAGCTCATCCGATACTTCCTTCACGATATCTTCCATATCACCATATCTTACGCCATAATCCTTCCATTTTCGAAGCATGACTACATTATCATCTTCTTTTTGGGCTGCGGCAATGCCCTTTATGAAATATTCCGGTAAGGAAAAACGTTTTTCGTGTTGGCTATCACTTGCTTTAATTTGCATCGGAATGCCTTTGAATTGTTGAATGGCAACCGCTACTTCACCGTAATGTTCATTTAAAACCGTTTGTTGACTTTGTTCTTCGGTTTTTTCCCCGAACACCTGACGGATTTGGACCAAGATATCTTTCCAATCATATTTCGCATTGCGCTCAACCGCTAAGAAATCCGCAACATGATATACCCCTTTCACCCCATCAATCTTAAATAAATCTTTAATCAGCTGCGGTGCTTGTTCAGCTTGGTCCTTCTTATAGTTATTACTTTTACCTGCTAATAACTCTTCAGTTAAATTGATTTTCATTGTATTCGGACTTGGTGTTGGTTCTATTGATTTAATTTTCAATGCGTTTCTCTCCTTTTACAAGACGTTTCCATGTACTAGATATTATCACAATGGCAACAGATTCTCATGCAATTGAGATTGGCTAAAAAAAGACCGGTCCAAGTTTGCTCCCTTGGACCAGTCCCCCGCTCATTCCTCTTCCAATTTTTCCGCTAAATACGTCCATCTTTCCATCAAATGCTCTAATTTATCCGTTAGTCCCTTTTCTTCTTCAAGTAACAGGCGGACTTGTTCAAAATCGCTACCCGCAGCTGACATTTCATACGTGATGTTTTTCAGACGCAGTTCGACCCGTTCCATGTTCCCCTCTATCTCTTCCCATTCCTTACTTTCCGCATATGTTAGTTTTTTCTTTTTCTTTTCTGTGCGATTGAGTGGAGGTTCTGGTGTTTTCACTGGTACGGCCTCTTCCGTCTTTTCCTCCAAGAACTCCGAGTAATTACCGTAATAGAAATCAATTTCACCTTTATTCTTGAAGACAAGGAGCTGATGGCATGTTTTATCCAGGAAATACCTATCATGTGATACGGTAATGACTACACCTGAAAATGTTTCTAAATAATCCTCAAGAACGGTCAAGGTTTGCGTGTCCAAATCATTCGTCGGTTCATCCAAAAGCAGGACATTAGGTGCCGACATTAATATGTTAAGGAGATATAAACGCCTTTTCTCCCCTCCGGACAGCTTGCGAATCGGCGTCCCATGCGAGCCCATTGGAAACAAGAACCTTTCAAGCATCTGGGCAGCTGATATGTAGCTACCATCTTTAAGGGCGATTGAATCCGCCGTTTCCCGAATATACTCTATCATGCGCAGATTCTCGTCCATATCGACGCTTTCTTGCGTATAGTACCCTATTTTCACGGTTTGCCCTATTTCCAGATTTCCATCATCTATAGATTCCCGTCCGGCCAAAATATTTAACAAGGTGGACTTTCCACTGCCATTATTACCAACAATTCCAATCCTATCACCTGGTTTGAAGAGGAAGGAAAAATGGTTGATGATGGACTGATCCCCGAAAGATTTAGAGACATCCTGCATCTCCAGTACCTTTTTCCCTAAACGGGCACCGCTTAATTCCATTTCCAGGCTCTCGGTTTTCTGCTTATCCTTTACACCTGATTCCAATGTTTCGAAGCGTTGGATCCTGGCCTTTTGTTTCGTTGTACGGGCCTTGGCACCTTTACGGATCCAGGCCAGTTCTTTTTTGAATAGACTTTCTTTTTTCGTTCTTTCCGTCGATTCATTCTCTTCACGAATGGCCTTTGATTCTAAATAGTCTGCATAGTTTCCTTTGTATTCGAAGAGCTTCGTTTGGGCAATTTCCCAAATCTTATTAGAAACCCGATCTAAGAAATATCGATCATGTGTTACAAATAAAACGGACTTTTGATATTTTCCCAAATATTCTTCAAGCCAGGTAATGCTTTCAAAATCAAGATGGTTCGTAGGCTCATCCAAAATCAGTAAATCCGGGGTCTCAATCAAGGTTTTTGCCAGTGCCGCCCGTTTTTTTTGGCCACCTGACAGTTCCCCCAATTTCCTTGAGTGATCAGGAAGGCCCAGCTTGGTCAGTATCGTTCTGGCATTGGCACTTGTATCCCAGGCACCAAGCGTGTCCATATCCTGTTGCTGTTTTAACAAACGGTCCTGTATTGCACTATTCTGTGGATCTACCTGGAGTTGGACGAGCGTCTTTTCATACTCCTTAATCAATGAAAATACAGGCGTTGAACTTTCATACATATATTCCATGATCGTCAATTTCTCATCAAATTGCGGATCTTGGGATAGGTAGGAAATCGTGTAATCATTCGGATGATCCTTCGTTCCTAAATCACTGTCTTCCAATCCTGCAATGATATTCAATAATGTCGATTTACCAGTGCCGTTTATACCAACGATCCCGATTTTTTCCCCTTCGGTAATGGAAAAAGATACATCTTTAAAAAGAAGCTTTTCCCCTTGGGTTTTCATTACATGTTCCATGCTAAAAACTTTCATAATCGTACATCCCATTCCTTATTAAATTCCTCTAAAAATCTAACCATATATTCATGCCTTTCACTTGCAATCCTCTTGGCTGTACAAGTATTGAGCATATCTTGCAAACGTAATAGTTTTTCATAAAAGTGATGAATGGAAGAGCTTTTCCCCGTCCTGTATTCCTCTTTTGTCATATTTTCCCTTATTGACAATGAAGGATCAAACATGGGTTGTCCCTTTTTCCCTCCAAATGCAAATGTCCTTGCTATCCCTATGGCGCCAATTGCATCCAAGCGGTCCGCATCCTGAACGATTTCAGCCTCGATGGAAGGAAGCTTCAACTGCCCGGAACTATAGGAAATTGTGTTGATGATCTGCTTAATGGCATTCACGCTATCAATTTCCAATTTTATTTCATCAAACCATTCATCCAGCTTTTTCGATCCCTCATCAGCATCCCGGTTTAATTTATCATCCGGGATATCATGAAGCAGTGCCGCCAATTCAATGATAAACTCATTCCCTTTGCGTTCTTCTTTTGCAATATGTAAAGCCAGCTTACGAACCCGATCGATATGGAACCAATCATGGCCGCTGGCATCAGATTTCAATTGGTCATATACATACTTCTCCGTTAAATCAATCATCGTTTGATTCATTTCACCACTCCATGTCCTTTCTATTTTACCATGGTTCTCAATAATGTTGTGCTTTAATCTTCATTGAACCAACTGAGTCCAATCGTCTGTTCACCGGTATGCACCCCGATTGCACTGCCCAGTGGGGATACATGTGTCAACACATGAGGAAATTCTTCAGAAATCATCTTTTTCCATCTTTGTGACTGCTCCGACACAGCTCCATATAATATGGTGCATTCTTTTACTTTACCTGCTTCGACTGATCTGCGAAAATCAGTGAAGATCTGTTTTTCCGCTTTTTTAAGGTTCCGGGGTTTAGATTTAGTATGAAGCAAGCCATTTTCGATTGAAATGATGGGTTTAAAGCTCAATAGGCTTCCTAAAATATACTGTGCGTTCGATAACCTTCCACTGCGATGCAGCTGATCCAAAGAACCTATTAATACATAGGTTTCATGATTATCCGCATATATTCTCGTTTTAACGAAGGCCTCATTGACGGAATGGCCATTATCAATATAATGCATGAGCCGTTTCATTATTAAAAGCATTGGAAAGGAAATAAGCAGAGTATCAAAAACGTCAACGGGGATCGTAACCATTTGTGCAGCTTGCCTGCTCGCGGAAACGGTCCCGCTCAATTCACTTGAAAGATGAACCGCAATGATTCGATCATAACGTTTTTCAAGCTTCTTATATAACTCTTGGAATGTACCGACCGAGGGCTGTGATGTAGTCGCGTTTTTCTTTTCCTCACTCATTCTTCGGTATAATTCCCCAGGTGATAGGTCGATACCATCTTCATATTCCTTCCCATCGATGATAACGATCATCGGAACGACGTAAACATGTTCATTCAATGATAATTCTTCATCTAAAGTTCCTGTGCTATCCGTTACCCATGCAATTCGTTCCATGGTTTCCCCCCTCAATTGGTGTCTCCTATTATATTCAACTCTCCCCCCATTTGTCCCTTTTAGAAAGCGTTGTGGATAAATATCTTGCCTTACAAAAAGAGCCCAACAGAAAGTACCTCTTCCGTTGAACTCGATATCATCATAATAATTTTTTTAAATCCTCTTCGATTTCCAGTGGTTTTGTTTTAGGGGCATACCGACTTACGATATTTCCATCACGGTCAATCAAGAACTTTGTAAAATTCCATTTTATCGATTTAGACCCCATCACTCCAGGAGCATTTTCAGTCAGATAGCTGAATAAAGGATGGGCCTCCTTGCCATTGACATTCACTTTTGCAAACATCGGGAATGTTACACCATGATTCAACTTACAATAAGAATCGATTTCCAGATCATCTCCAGGCTCCTGATTCAAAAACTGATTACATGGAAAACCAAGCACCGCCAACCCATCTTCTTTATATTGTACATACAGGCTTTGCAAATCATCATACTGTGGCGAAAAACCGCATTTGCTTGCGGTATTCACTATAATCATCACTTTCCCTCTATATTCCTMAAGCGAGATGGTTTCTCCATTGATTTTATTGACTTCAAATTCGTAAATGGACATGTATGATCTCTCCCTTTAGTATGATGATGTCATTTTACAGTATTTAAAGGTACGTTTACCAACTTTTATAATCTTACCTTTTCCAATTATCCCGGAATCTTCATCGCTTGAATGGATTGTATCAAATATTCTACCATATCTTCCAAATCCTCCATTTGCTCTTCTTTTATAAGCCTTCCAAATGAAACTTTAAATAAAGAAGAATGAACGGGTTGCACTTTTTTACTGACCGTTTCGCTGGTCGTCACTGTAATGATTCTCTGATCCCCCCAAATTTTTTCCAGATCGATCAAGAATTGTTCAGCAGTCACTTCATCAAGCTTTTTAGGAAAAGAAATGAAAATATTAACCGTGCAACCGGAATGTGTTTCATTAATAGTGGAATCAAGTAACTCCGAACTTAGATTCTGGAGTGAAGCGTGTAACTCGATGACTCCGATAACCGAAATAGGCGCCAGCGATTCTTTCAATTCCATTTCAATCTTATATGTTCTGGACATGTTTGCGAGATTCACTATATCATCACGGTTTATGACCAATATATCTCCAATGAAGTCACGATCATAGACCGCACCTTCCAATACCACTTTCATGTTCTCAAATGCTGTAGGATCGAACAATCTCCATACACCTCTCCAACTTCATAAGTTTATGTAATCATGATCTCACCATTTTACCATCCCCGAGCCATTTCCCTCAGGATTTAGAAGAAATTATTAAAATAGCTTTTCTATTCAGTAATTTTCTATATAATTAAAATATTATGATTTTTGGAGAAGGAGGCTAATCATGCCAATCAGAATTCCGGAACAACTGCCAGCTAAAGAAATTTTAGAACAGGAAAATATCTTCGTTATGGATGAGGATAGAGCTACCAATCAGGAAATCCGTCCATTGAATATATTAATTTTAAACCTTATGCCAGAGAAAGAAAAAACAGAGGCTCAGTTACTGCGCTTTCTTGGCAATACTCCCATTCAAGTAAACATATCATTGCTGCGTTTAAGCACACATGAATCAAAAAACACTAGTAAATTTCATTTAGATCAGTTTTATAAATCATTTAATGATATTCGCACGAAGAAATATGACGGCTTGATCATTACGGGCGCTCCAGTCGAGAAGCTGGAATTTTCAGACGTTAATTATTGGGAAGAACTGCAGGATATCATGAATTGGTCAACAGAAAATGTCACATCCACCCTACATATCTGTTGGGGAGCTCAAGCAGCCCTATACCATCATTATGGAATAGGCAAACATGAACTGCCAGTGAAATGCTTCGGCATATACACTCATGAGGTACTTGAACCAACTGAAAATCTAGTCCGCGGATTCGATGACTATTTTATGGCCCCTCATTCGCGCTATACGGATATTGACTATCAAAAATTAGTTAACCATCCAGAATTGAAGGTTCTGGCACAGTCCGATCAAGCTGGGGTATTGATAGCTGCTTCAGTTGATGGAAAAAGAATCATGGTGACCGGCCATTTCGAGTATGATGCCGATACCCTCGGTGAAGAATATAAACGTGATAGGGAGCGTGGGATCAATACGCAACTCCCTGAAAATTACTTTCCTGATAACGATCCGACCAAGGTACCCCTTCACCGCTGGAAGAGCCATTGCAGTCTGATGTTCTCGAATTGGCTGAACTATTATGTTTACCAATCAACCCCATATGAGTGGGATTGAAAGGGTAAGAAAAAAGAAGCTTTCTCTTTTAAGTGACTAGCTTTTTTATAGGCAGCAACTTTGGGCTATCATGGGAAACAACCTGAGTTTTTGACTCAGGTTGTTTTTTTCATGATTCTTTATTACCGAAATATACCTCTTCAAAAGGTTGGACGACTACAAACCCTTTCCCTTCGAATTTCATTTGAACGGATTCGCCGCTTCCCCTTCCAAAAAACGACTTTAATGAAACATCCGTTACGAATTCAGGCTGAAGCTCCCCTGACCAAGCTACTGTGGCATTCGGGTCCGTATAGACTGGATTCCCAGCTTCCACCATTAAAGTGAGTGGCTCATAATGGGAAGTGAATGCAACCATCCCTCTCCCCTCGAGTCTTACATTGAACAATCCACCCGCCAATAACCCTGCAATGCGCCGCATTATTTTTATATCCCATTGAATACCCGGCTCAAAGGCAAGTAAATCATTACCATTAACACAGATCGATTCACCATTTAACTGTAAAATTGATATCTTCTTCCCTTGATCCGCGACGTATAGTTTGCCGCTTCCGGTCGCTTTCATCAAGGATGCACCCTCACCAGTCAAGGCTTTCTTGAAGAGTTTACCAAGACCATGCTCCAAGATACCTTCCCGCTCGAATTTAATTTGTCCGCGATAAGAAATCATCGTCCCCATTTTTGCCCAGATCTGCTGTTCCAGATTAATTTCCAGAATTCGTTCCGTTTCAAGTTCAAATAAGCCTTGCCCTTTATCCTGCTGTTTCGTCTTTTCAACGAATTGATCGATTTGATACTTCTCCATCACTGATCCACCTTTTTTTGAAGGAGGAACAGCCACATGAACGATACAGCTTGTTTTAGTTCCTTTGAAAAATGTCCCAATTTTGCAAAGTCCACCCCTCTCTTCGCAACGCCGATGTCAGCGACCACCTTCCATCCCGTTTCTGTTGCCATTTTTTCAAATTCCCAAGCCTGCATTGTATTCATAATGACTTTATCTCCTAATAGCCGTTGAAAACTGAATTTTTTTCGTGGTTCAGCCGTCGGACCAAGAATTCCAAAACAGGCATAACCGCCAGGCTTAATTACCCGTTGAATTTCCTTCATCACCGTTAATGGTTCACCTGTATATTCCAAAGAATTAATGACCAATGCCGCATCCATTTCCTCATCCTTGAATGGAAGATCATAAAAATCTCCTTGGATGAAAGAAAGTTCAGGTTGGAGAGCTGTTTTCCCCTTTGCAAATTCAATCATGACATTGGATAAATCGACTCCAGTTACTTCAAATCCCGCTTCGGCCAATTTTAAAGAACCAACTCCATCTCCACAGCCTATGTCAGCTACCTTCACTCCCGAAGGTACATATTCAGAAAAGAACGGAATAATGTTTTTTCGGCTCCCCGATTCCCACATTTCTTGCGAATTCTTCACCCACATAGGTGCAAAGACATCCCATTCCTTTTCCGACTCTTTATGCCAAGTATGTAAATTCATTAAACAATCCCCCTCCCATTTAATCTCAAATTATATTAGTACTTGAAGCATCACGGAAATTACTATCCCATTCGTTAACTAACACACAGTTTTCCCGAATCAAAATACAGGGCTTCATTATAGCTATTCTGCTCTTAATTAAAAAATCCTTTTTTAAAATACTTTTATAATGATGAATGCCCGGTTCCAGAAAACAGGTGATGTCATCTGAAAAATTTCAATTAACTTAAAAATAAAAAAGATTGTAGGCAAAAGCGATTATATCTAATTGTTAAAACAGAGTTGATTGGAACGGAAGGTGCGAGACTCCTGCAGGAAAAGCGTGTCCAAGGGAGACCCCACATGCGCAAAGGCGCCGAGGAGGCTCCCGGACCGCCCGCGGAAAGTGAGTGCCTGAAGTGGAAATCAACGTTCGAATTTTTAAAACCCTCAAAAAAAACTGTAGACAAACTCGATTTTCATCGAGTTTGTCTACAGTCTGAAAGCTGCCTGAGGCAGCTTATTTTGAATTTTCTTCATTTCTTTTTTGTATCTTTCGTAAATCCTCGACACGATCGGGAGACTCCTCAAAGAATTCAACCAGATCGCCAATCCTATCGATGGCATTCCAACTAAGGTGATGTTCAATCCCTTCAACATCATGATAAATATTTTCTTCCTTGACCCCAAGCAATCTAAGCATCTGTTCTAAAAGTTCATGGCGGTATACGAGCCTTTTACCAACCTTTTTCCCGTTTGCAGTTAAAACGAGACCCCGGTACTTTTCATATATCAAATATTTTTCATGGTCCAGTTTTTGAACCATTTTTGTAACAGAAGATGGGTGGACGGAAAGGTTTTCGGCAATATCCGAAACTCTTGCATATCCTTTTTCTTCAATAAGTAAATAAATTTGTTCTATGTAATCCTCCATGCTAGGTGTAGGCATTCGGAATCCTCCCATTCAAACGCATATCTAAAAATTTTACTATATAAACGCCCCTGAAACAAGAAGATAACGTCTCAGGGCGCTTTTAAATGAAGTTTCTTCTCATGTTTGTTTGATGTTCTGTTCTGTTTGGAATGTAAAGCTGATCTTCTTTTCAGAATCGGACCAAGATAAAATGGCATCAAAGGTTTTTTCACCTTTTTTAAAACCACTTATCAAATCCGTTTCACCGCTCGACAATAATTTTTTTATATTTGCTTGACTGATTTTCTTATTAAGGATTTTTTTGGAGATCGTAAAGTTACACTTGGTTTTTTGATAATTTACACATCCATAGAATTCCCCTTTATCGACAATCTTAGAACCGCATAGCTTACAGCTGCCCACAGATGCCGAGCTTCTCTTTTTAGGGCCGCTCCGTTGAATCGACTCGGTGTCCAGCCCTTGAAAATCCCAGCTTTCAGATGATTCCACGGCATCACTGATAATTTTTGCTGACATCTTTTTAACAGCTTCCATAAAGACGCCGGCTGAGGCCTTCCCTTCACCAATTTCCCTTAAACGCTGTTCCCATTTGGCTGTCATTTCAGGTGAAGCCAGGATTTTCTCCCCAATTGCAGTGATCAGCACTTTCCCTTTATCCGTCGCAAACACCTGATTTTTTTTGACATCAATGTATTTACGGTCTTTGAGCATGGTAATGATGCCAGCTCGAGTTGCTTCTGTGCCGAGGCCTTCGGTTTTCATCAGCACCTTTTCTAACTCTTCATTATCCAAGTGTTTTCCGGCCGTTTTCATCAAAGTGATCAACTGACCTTCTGTATAACGCTTTGGAGGCTGAGTTTTTCCTTCTTTCACCTTTATTTTGGCGACCTTTCCAGAATCCCCTTTTGAAACGGCCGGCAAAAGGATATCATCATCATCCTTCTCATTTTGGAAAATCACTTTGCGCCATCCCTCTTGGATCTGCTGCTTGCCTTTAGAAATGAATTCGGCACGCTTATCGACAAGCGTTTTAATGGTGGTGTAATCGAAAATGGCTTTCTCATAATGTGCCGCAATCAACCGGCGGACCACCAAGTCATAAATATTCCGTTCTTCAGCGGAAAGCCTCTTTGGGTCGGTCACTTGCTCCGTCGGGATAATTGCATAGTGATCAGTCACTTTTTTTTCATTTACAAACCGTTTATTATTCATGATGCTCGGTTGTGGCAAAGGAAACAGGGATTCATATTCTGAAAATCCACTTAGTTTTTGCAATATATCAGGAAATGTTTCGGCTTCCCCCTCTGTTACATAATTGGAATCTGAACGCGGATAAGAAACGATCCCTTTTTGATATAAACTTTGTACAATATCAAGCGTCTGTTTCGGTGAATATTTATAAATCTTGTTTACGGTTGCCTGCAATGACGATAGATTAAATAACAAAGGTGGCTGAAATTCTTTTCTTTCTGTAGCCATTTCCGCAATTTCAGCTTCTTTACCCTTGCAAAAAGCGGCAATTTTATCAGCAAGTTCTTTTGACTTGATTCTCGGATCATTGTTCTGCTGCCATTTTCCCTGATACTCCTTACCATCCATCTTGAAATCAGCGAACACTTCCCAGAACGGTTCAGACTTGAATTGTTCAATTTCCATTTCCCGCTTCACTATCAAAGCGAGAGTCGGTGTCTGAACCCTACCAGCTGAAAATACATCCGAAACACCCCTTTGTTTCAATAAAATACTATACGCTCTCGATGCATTCATTCCCACAACCCAGTCTGCGCAAGCTCTCGTGTACGCTTCATGATAGAGTGGCCTGGTTTTTTCCTCGCCCATCAGGTTTTGGAATCCCTCATAAATCGCTTTTGGGGTCAAAGAGGAAATCCATAAACGTTTCATCGGTTTATTGACATTACATAGATTAACGATATTACGTACAATCAATTCTCCTTCACGCCCAGCATCGCCTGCATGAATGATTTCATCAACATCCGGTTTCCTAAGCAAAGTCTTCACTACATTGAATTGCTTTGCCTTTTGTCGGGTCACTTCATATTGAAATTTCTCTGGAATCATCGGCAACGTTTCCATCGACCATTTTTTCCATTTTGAATGATAGGTTTCCGGCGAAACGAGTTGACATAAATGCCCGACGGCCCAAGTTACATATGCTCCGTCGGGAAAAAGTTCATTCGGCATGATTTCTATATATCCTTGCTGTTTCTTCGTTTTAAATTGAGCTGCTAACGTTGAACCTTGATCTGGTTTCTCCGCAATGATTAGCTTCATGATCATCTTCACCTAATCCGTTACAAAATATCTTACCCTATTATTATACCTTAATTATCAAAATCGGCTAGATATGACTTCGGTTTAACTCAATTGATCTAAGGAAGCTTGAAATAATTGCTTAACTCCTGAGAAGAATGGGGTTTTCAGGCTTATGATAAAATCCGTCCAAATATAGGCAGATTAATATGCAAAAAAAAAGCTTCACTAATGGATGGTCAGCTTAGATTAGGGGGGAATCGGAGTATATACAAAAGAAACAAGTGCGATGTTAAATGTGCCCTTCCTAGCTTTTCACTGTTTAGATGAAGATGAAGAAATTATTTTAAAACAAAAAAGACTGTAGGCAAAAGTGAACTGCCCCGTAAATGTTAGACACCAAACTAACATTTACGGGGCAGTTCAGCTTATAAGCATGTATTCTTTTTATAGTTTTTAAGTACACCACTGTTTATTAACGAAGTTATCTATACATATTTTTTTTAGTTGAATTAATTATTAAAAAGTAATTACACTCTTCTTCTGATAAATTCAGAAACCTATGGTCTATATCTGCTTCAAAATATATTGAATCACCTTCTTCTAACGTATAAATTTCAGGTTCCTCACCTAATTCAACTTGTATTTTTCCTTTTAAAACATAGATGTATTCCTCTACACCCTTTTTATGAGGTGGAAAAATTCCGGTTTCCTCTAAAGGAGGAATTTTATTTAAAATGAATTCAATATCATTAGCCGGCGGTGATAAAAGATGTCTTTCGAACTTTGTGTTTTCGTCCTTATATATTAATCTGTTACTCGAACGAATAATAGACACACTTCTTTTTTGATCCTCCCCCAACAAAGACGATATTGTTACATCCAGTGCTTCCGCAATTTGTGAAGCAACATGAATTGTTGGATTTTTATCACCTCTTTCAATCTGAGATAACATAGACTTACTAACTCCCGACTTTTTAGCTAGTTCTTCTAGTGTGTAGCCTTTTGACTTCCTTACATTTTTTACATTAGTTGAAAATTCCATAAAAGCCCCCTGCATTCTACTATAGTGAATTTAATTCTTGACTTTAGTTTATAACGGATTTATCATGGAATCAAATTCACTATAGTGAATTTGGAAATAAAATCAAAGAAAGGAAAAAGAAGGGACATTATTGCACAACTAAGTCTAAATGTCTTCACTTAATAAAGTCTGAATATTCAAAGTATATAATAGGGATTTTAATTTCTAATAAAAAGAAAAGAAGGTTATTTAAATGACTACAAAAATATTTGTTGATGGTGCTTTCTACAATAAAGATGATGCAAAAATCAGTGTGTATGATCATGGTTTATTATATGGTGATGGAATATATGAAGGGTTACGCTGTTATTCTGGACATGTATTCCAAATGAAGGAACATCTTAATCGGTTAAAACGTTCAGCCAATAGTCTTCGAATTCAGCTTCCATACTCATTAGAACAAATAGGTGAATTCATCTTAGAAACACTGAAAATCAACGAACTTCAGAATGCCTACATTCGTTTACTTGTTACAAGAGGTGTAGGTCACATAGGTCCAGATCCTAGTACTTGCAAGAGCGCTAGTTTAATTATCATTGTAGAAGATTTACCAAATGTCCATGGAAAGTCTGTTAAAGAGAATGGGTTGTCTCTAGTAATTGCCTCTACACGCCGAGATGCTGTGGATGCCACCTCACATGAGATTAAATCACTTAATTACCTTAATAGTGTTGTTGCTAGAATGGAAGCGAATGAATATGGAGCAGATGATGCAATTTTACTAGACCCCCGAGGGTTTGTTTCAGAATCAACTATATGTAATGTTTTTATTATAGATAAAAATACACTTGTAACCCCTAGTCCATCAAACGGAATCTTACAAGGAATAACGAGACAAATGATTATGGATATCGCTAGAGAAATTAATATGGAAGTTAAACAAAGTGATATTACACCCTTTCAATTGATTAATGCAGATGAAGTTTTTTTAACAGGAACACATGCTGAAATTGTTGGAGTTGCTCGTATTAATAACATTGAATTATCTGGAGGTAAAATTGGAGAAATAACAAGAAATTTAATACATAAATTTCAAGAAAAAACATTAAACCCTAAATATAGTGCGCCTGTATATAAAAATATTAATAAGGATAAGGTGACAAACTAATGCAATTGCTAACTAAAAATAAAAACACATTAAATGAAAAGTTACATAAAATAGCACAAGGTTTTTTATCTCCAAGAGATGTGTTATTTGAAATCGAGGAAGAACAGTTAACAGATCTCCTTTCTCCTAACTTTGTTAAGGAAAATGATCAATCCCCCATCGGACAGGGGGAAAGTATTCTACCTGGGGATGTATCCGGTCAACTAGTTCTTGATAGAAAATTAGGGGAGCTATTGTTACAAGAAGCCCAAAGTAGAAACACAACTATTAACTTAATCTATTCTCTAACAACTGGGGATTTAGAAGATTTTTATGTTTTAACATCATCTAAAGGTTTTTTCACTAACCAGAAGGCACGTACTACATTTTGCCCTGTTCAAGCTAGTTGTGAAGGTATTCCAACGTTAGTTGATGTTAACTGCCAATACCAATTTAATATAGAACCTAAAATGTTAACTTATACATTTAATGATGGTAGTAAATTTTATATTGAACAACCATTAAGAGAAGTCATTTTTGAAAAAGATACGATAAATGAAGGTGATTACATTTCATTAAATGCTAATAAAGGATTAATTTTCAAAGGTAATTTATCGGCTAATCCTTCAACTATCATTAAAGTTTATCAAATTCTTTCAAAAGCTTTTCTAGAGTCATTAGAGATTTATGGTCCAGCTAATGCAGAACAAAATATTATTCATTCAAGTACATATCAACATAATAAACAATTTCTTATTGAAACTATTGAGTCTTCAGAGTTTGTTGGTTTCCAAAAGTTATTAAGGGCTGCATACGAAGTTTCGGAACTCAAAGTATTATCGACAGCACATACTGCTAGAACAATGACTCTCACCCGAATGTATGGAAGTGATATCTCACTAGTAAATGGTGATATTTGCTTAAAGGGTTATTCAAAAAGATACGGATTAGGATTATTAAGAGATGAACGGATGTGGAATCAATCCACTGATATTGATTTGATGAGAATCATATTTCTAGGTGAAGAAATTGTTGGTGAAAATTTCTCTCATTATAGAGAGAAATATTTAAAAAGATTTACCGACATGGTTTATGACGTGTTTAAAGTAGGGACAGGAGAAATCGCTGTTGTTAGATTATTATGTATGCCCTATAACATGATCTTTACGAAAGATTTTAACACAGAGAATTTCTCTGAAAAATATAATTTAAATAATAAAGCTGTTAGTGATCGTGTTAACATTCTTGCGAATGAATCGGAAACATACCACGGTTGTCGGGGAGTGAGAGTTACCGTCCAAAGACAAGATATATGTGAGATTTGGTGCGAAGGTATTATTAAAGCAGCACACAAAGCACAAACCAATGATATTGATGTTACACTTCAAATTTTATTATCGATGGTTACCTTTCCAAAAGAGGTTTCTATGTTTATAGAAACTTTTGAAAAACTTGTACAATCATACGGTATTCAAGATTTAGTTCGTGGAGTATCTATAATGATTGAAACATCTGGTTCTTTCCATGTATTAGAAGATATTTTAGACGTTAAAGGAACAAATATAGAACTAAATGGTGCATTATTTGGGGGTAACGACTTTACTGCAGCGTGCCTTAATATGAATAGAGCAGACTCAGCTAAGTCTATTATTCCAGAGTACGTTAAATTAAATATAATGCCAAGTAGCCCATTTCAAATTATTAATGAACAAATTGTAGGAAAGTCAATTGTACAAGGCCTAAGAAGGACAAAACTTTTAAAACTATCGAACGAAAGAGAATATCTAATGGGTTTAGGCGGAGAGATAGCAGGTTCTTGGCAATCAGTAAAATGGCTATCTAAACATGCGGCTCCTCATGGATTAAATTATGTTTCAACTCCACCAGATAGAATATTATTTTCACTATTTGCAAGCGCTCAATCAGTTTTGCAAGCTTTATATRGTGACATTTCATAAATTTAAACGTTTACGCTATATATAGCGTAGACGTATTTTTTCAATTTCGAAAGGATGATCATTATGAATCTAATAA
>NZ_JBFUHM010000055.1:0-29977 GCF_056402395.1 Peribacillus sp. P4_B1 | reverse complement strand
TGAACTATACCCCGAATAATGGACACAGTAAAAAAAGTCCCTTATTCGGGGTTTTCTATGCCCTTTTTCTAGAACCCCGTTTATAATCATTTCAGATATAGGGCGGAGGAAATCAAAATGAGTAAGATTTATTTTAATGAATTTCAAATAAAGGAATTAGAGAATAATCCACATGTGAAACAGGTTTCAGATCGTTCGATTGCTTATCATCCAGACTTTAAGGTAAAGGCTATTAAAGAGAATCAAGCTGGTAAATCACCTACCCAAATCTTTATTGAACATGGCTTTGAGTTAGAGATGATTGGATCGGATAAACCAAAAGGCTGCTTAAAACGTTGGAGAAAAACGTTTGAACAATATGGCGAGGATGGCTTCTATACAGAGCGACGTGGGAAAGGAAGTCCAGGAAGACCAAAATCCAAGGAGTATTCGCAGGAAGATCAGTTAAAAAAGGCTGAAGCTCGTATTAAATATTTAGAGGCTGAACTTGAATTTCTAAAAAAGTTAGACGAACTCGAAAGGCAGGCTTCGAAGAAGAGAAAATGACWACGAGTGAAAAATTCACGTTAATTGAACAAATCATTCGCCAATATAATCTTACCAATATGGTCCGTTATTTTTGTGAAATGGCCGAAGTCAGTCGTAGTGGATATTATGCTTGGATACATGCTGAAAGGATTCGATTGACTCACGAGAAGAAAGATTCGCAGGATTATGAACTTATTAAGGAAGTATTTGAGGCCAAGAAGAAAAAAGCAGGTGCCCTCACCATCAAAATGATTTTAGAGAATAAGTATTTTGTCACGATGAACCATAAAAAGATTCGAAGGCTTATGCATAAGTTCAATCTTAAAGCCATAATTCGTCAAGCGAAACCTTATAAGAAATTAGCGAAAGCCACTCATGAGCATAAGGCCGTTCCAAACCACTTAAACAGGAATTTTAACCAAGGWGAACCGAGGAAAGTTYTCCTYACAGATATTACTTACGTTTATTATGGTTCTGGACAACCAGCTTATCTTTCTTGTGTCAAAGAYGCTGTTACACGAGAAATCATCGCTTTTCACTTATCTAGAAGTCTCAAGATGGGGATTGTCTATCASACATTGGAGAAGCTCTCTGATTCCCTAAATGATCTGATTCATCCTGAAGCGATCATTCATTCAGACCAAGGCGTTCATTATACACACCCKGAGTTCCAGCGCCGAGTGAAAGAACTAGGGCTGAAACAATCCATGTCCCGAAAGGGAAACTGTTGGGACAATGCCCCTATGGAATCATTCTTTGGCCATTTTAAAGATGAAGTGGATTATTTGGAGTGTCAAACTTTTGATGAGTTACACCAATTAATTGAAGAATATATGGAAGATTACAATACAAATCGTTACCAATGGAGCCTAAATAGAATGACTCCCGCACAATACGGGAGTCAACTATTAGCTGCTTAATTTATAGGTCTTTTTTTAAGACTGTCCATTTTGAAGGGCACAGTTCACTTTTGAAGGGTGCTTTTCTTTTTTTGCCTCCATTGGATTCGACAAATGTTTCGTTGGGTTTACATTTTATGTCAAAGGAAAAGCCGGATAAAAATAGAATATACATACTATAGAAAAAATACAGATTAGGAAGGTGCATTCATGGAGGAATTTAACCGGCTTATAAACAATCAGTTGAAAACGATGGATAAGCTTTTACTTTTACAATCCGAAATCGAAAGATGCCAAGATATAGAGAAGCAGCTCCTTGACCAGCAAGAGGAGAGTGAAGCAGTCAACATTCAGGAAGAGATTCAACTTAAAAAGCAGGAATTGAAAAGTATCCATGATATGTTCGAGAGGCAAACGGAGGAAGTCATCCGTTATTTTCAGCAAGGACAGGCTGCGATACAATAAATAACTGGCTAATTTCTAAGTTAAAATGGGTGGATGGTCAGGCTTTTTTGACTTATTTACACATTTTCACAGGGAGATTAGCCACTTTTGTTTTAAATTTATGAATAAATCGCTATAATATAGGAATATAGGGTAAATGGAAAAAAGTATATATTTTAAATACACACAACAACTGCAAACGGAATAGGGCACAGTACGCTGTCAGGGTGTCTATAGAAAGTAGGGAGAGATAAATGGGGATTGTTCCTGCCGAAGGAGGAAAAATCCAAATCCATAGCTATAAACATAATGGACATATCCATCGTATCTGGGAAGAGACAACCGTTTTAAAAGGGACCCAAAATCTGGTGATAGCGGCGAATGATCGTACTATGGTAACGGAATCAGATGGAAGGACCTGGATTACGAGAGAGCCGGCGATTTGCTATTTTCATTCAAAGTATTGGTTTAATGTTATTGGAATGTTGAGAGAGGACGGGGTTTATTATTATTGCAACATCAGTTCCCCGTTCACATACGATTCGGGAGCATTGAAATACATTGATTATGACCTGGACATTAAAGTATTCCCAGATATGACGTTTAATTTGCTGGATGAGGATGAATATGAAAGGCATCGGAAAGAAATGAATTACCCAGATGCCATCGATTCAATATTGAAACAAAACGTAGACTATTTAATTTATATGATACGCCAGCGAAAAGGACCATTCTCCGCAGAGTTTATTGATAGTTGGTATGAACGCTTTTTGACCTACCGATGAAAGAAAAGCCTGCTGCTTAAATAAGCAGGCTTTTTCTATTGTGTACCATACCTACCCACTGATCGGACCATCCTAGAAAGCAGGAATGATTTTTTAAAATACCCAGGATATCTTAAAACCCTTGCCTCCTATAAATGTGTATGAAAGATATTGAATGAAATCCTTTTGATAGTTAATCTTCGAAAAGGAAAATATAATTGAAAAGCGCATGTAAGATTCCAAGTAGGCTGTTATGGAATTTTTTTAATATTTTGATGTAATGAATCAGAGAAATGGAGGAATTCCGTGGAGAGCATTAAGAGATATTTGCAATTCGTTAAACCGTATAAATGGCAGATAACCGGGACGGTATTGATTGGACTGTTGAAGTTCGCTATTCCGCTTTTGCTTCCATTGCTCAGTAAGTATATAGTGGATGACATCATCGGAAATGGCGACCTGTCCAAAGCTGTGAAGTCCGAACGCCTTTTATGGGCAATGGGCATCATGCTGTTCATTTTTGTTGCGGTTAGACCTCCGATTGAGTATTACCGGCAGTATTTCGCTCAATGGACTGGTACGAAAATCTTATATGATATTCGAAATGATTTATTTACTCATATACAGAAACTGAGCTTTAAATATTACTCCAATACGAGAGTGGGCGAGGTCATCTCAAGGATGATCACGGATGTGGAACAAACGAAGAATTTTGTCATCACGGGTTTGATGAACCTTTGGCTGGATATAGCAACGATTATCATAGTGATAGCCATCATGTTTAAGATGGACGTGAAGTTAACCATTGTTTCCATCATCATGCTTCCATTTTATGCATTTTCAATTAAGCATTTCTTTGGCAAGCTAAGAACCTATACAAGGATCCGGTCACAAGCGTTAGCGGATGTACAGAGTCACCTTCATGAAAGGGTTTCAGGGATGTCAGTCATCAAAAGCTTTGCGATAGAAGACAGGGAACAGGAGTTGTTTGCGAAGCAAAACAAGAACTTCCTGGATAAGGCCCTAAAGCATACGAGTTGGAATGCTAAATCATTTGCTGTCGTGAATACGATTACGGACATTGCCCCCCTACTAGTGATAGGTTTTGCCGGTTATCAGGTTATTCATGAACAATTATCGCTTGGTACCATGGTTGCTTTCGTTGGTTTCATAGACCGACTTTATAATCCCCTAAGACGATTAGTTAACTCTTCGACGACAATGACCCAGACATTGGCATCCATGGATAGGGTTTTTGAGTTTGTGGATGAGAAGTATGATATTGATGATGAACCAGGGGCGAAAGAGCTGGAGCATGTAGACGGCAGAATTACCTTTCAGGATGTTTCGTTTGCTTATGACGAGAAAGAGGCATCCGTTTTAAAACATATAAATTTGGATGTTAAACCAGGAGAAACCATTGCACTTGTTGGGATGAGCGGCGGAGGGAAATCCTCAATCGTCAGTTTAATTTCCCGTTTCTATGATGTGACTGAGGGAAGAGTATTATTGGATGGGACGGATATCCGTAAATATCAAGTCCGCAGCCTAAGAGATAAAATCGGGATGGTGCTACAGGATAATATCCTATTTAGTGAATCGGTTAAGGCCAACATCCTTATGGGTCGGCCCGATGCAAGTGATGAAGAAGTATTCGAAGCCGCAAAGGCTGCGAATGCCCATGACTTCATTATTGGTCTAAAAGATGGGTATGAAACCAAAGTCGGAGAGCGGGGAGTCAAATTATCCGGAGGCCAAAAGCAACGGGTTGCCATTGCGAGGGTATTTTTGAAAAACCCGCCTATCCTTGTGCTGGATGAAGCCACATCCGCTTTGGACTTGGAGAGTGAACACTATATCCAGGAGGCGCTTGATATTTTAGCGAAAAACCGGACCACCATCATCGTGGCCCATCGCTTATCGACCATCACACATGCCAATCGGATCGTCCATATCGATAATGGGGAAATTACCGAAACGGGAACACACGAAGAACTCATGAAAAAGCAAGGGAATTACTACAGCCTATTTCAAGTGCAACAATTGGATTCTTAAGGGAAAAGGGACGACCAGATTATTTTCAGCCGATGAAAAATCCACAAGAAAGACCATTCCACCTAACGGGAATGGTCTTTCTTATTATAATGATGAACATTACTAACCGGGACGTACCCTTTATGAAATTCTTTTTTTATTCGGCAATTTTTTCCTGCCAGGAAGAAATTGCGGAAGATACTTAATTCCCTCAGGCAAGGCGATGCCGACGATGATCAAGCACATACCGAACCATTGCAGTGACGTAACCTGTTCATTCAAGAAGATGACTGAAACGACCATCGCTGAAGGCAATTCCGCTGCACAAAGGATCGTTCCAAGCCCAACCCCCACTTTTGGCAAACTGACAGCAAAGAAAAAGAAAGGAACAAGAACACCCAAAGTGCCGAGTAACAAACCGTAGTACCATAGGTTCGTTTGGACAAGGTTCGTAACAAGCGTGACCGGGTCAGTCGTGAATACAGCAGTCAGCATGGCACCCGTTGCAATGAAAAACAACCGTTTCATTGAAGATTCCCCAACTGCGAATTGAGAGTTGCAGTACATGTATAGCGCAAAAAGCAACGCAGACAATAGTCCGAACAATACTCCTTTTAGGCTTAGGGCAGATAGAGGCTGACCAAAGATTGCCCCCGCCAATAAGGTACCGATGAAGAGAACGAATATGGCTATGAGTTTATTTTTATCAGGGCGCCTTTTATTTAAGAAGCTTTCAATAAGGACGCCTATCCAGGTAAATTGAAATAAAAAGACAACGGCAATCGATGCGGGAAGCTCTGATACGGAAACGGCATATGCCTTTCCGACGAAAGTGGACATCATGCCCGTGAATAATAGTAATCCGGCACTCTTCCATGAAACTTTATATTTAAACGAAAAAAGAAATAAAACGGAGACAATCAGCCAACCTACGAGGTATTGACTGCCGACCAGCTCTCCAGAAGAATGGCCATCCATAAATCCAAACTTGATCATGGTGGATAATGTCCCATATGAGATCGAACCAATTAAGACCATTATGATATATTTCAAAAGTTGCATGTTTTTCACCCCTATAAAAATAAAAATCGCCACCTGCCAAAAAGGCAAGTGACGAACGAAAAAAGGAAATCCTTTTAAAATTCCGTCTCTCAACAAAAGCTGAGTTTAAAAAATGTTTGGTGTTGCATTAACTTAGCTTAAATTCTTTGTGAATATTTGTCAACCAGAAAAATAAGTAAAGCCTGCAACTCGATCTTTAAACTGAAGGCGTGTCAGAGAGCGGAGAGGATCCTTTCATGGCATATAAAACAAAAACCCCCAAAGGCAAATATGCCGGATAGGGGGCGTGTTTCAGTCGCCATTTTGCTGGAAATCTTCCAATGTACCACGGTACTCTTCGTCTTTCATTTTGCGAAGGTTAGACTTTTTTTCTATAGGTGGCTCATCGTTAGGCTTTTGATTGTGAAGCTTGGAAAGTGCCGAACGATAATCCTGGTCTTTCATTTTCAATTCATCATTGTCTGTTGGGGTGATGATTTCGGTAATGGGAACATCATCCGAAGAAGAAGCGGACTCTTCCGACGAGTTCTCTTCCTCCACTGGCTTATCTTCAGGTGTTAATGCTTTGATATTGAATGTGATCAAACCCGTAATCGCTAAAATGGCAACGATGATAATTAGAATTATGCCCATTGAATCAAGCCTCCTAGAGCTCGTTTGTGAATGAACGGGTGACATGGGCTACCCGTTTTCCTAATGCTTCTCCAAGCTGTAAGTCATTTTTGGTTATGTTGTCATCCACACCGGGAGGGCAGCTTATCCCTACACCATAGTAGGAGCCATATAAGGCGTTTTCCGGGACCGTACCGGGTAAACCGACAATGATCATGCCTTGATGAAGCATAGGGGTGATTAAGTTCAGCATGGTAGCCTCAAGCCCGCCATGTATGGTGGCAGTCGTACAGAACACAGCACCCACTTTATTGATCAGCGCACCTTCTGCCCATAGATATCCAAGTTTATCAATCCACGTTTTCAAGCTCGAACTGATGGTGCCGAAATGACCCGGACAGCCCCAAATGATGGCGTCCATTTCCTGAAGCTTATAGACATCCGCCTCGTTTACATGGTCAATGAGTACCTCAGCCCCAGGAACCGCAGCGGCACCTTGAGCTATTGATTCGGCAAGTGCCTTTGTATGGTTTCCTTCACTGTCATATACAACATAGATCTTCATCCTAATCCCCCCATTTAATTAAACCGATTTTTTTACTGGCGAAGGCAGCAAAGGTACATCCAATTTTTCTTGTTTAGCTTGTTTGATTGCTTTGTCCTTCCGAACGTCACGCAAAAACAGTGAGAGAACTATACCGACAATAGCAAAACCTGTTGCCCAAAAGAATGCATCATTGATTCCCATTACATTTGCTTGACCCTGGATTTTTGAAGAAATCAGCGACATAGCAGTCTCCTGTGCCTGCTCACTAGTTTGATTCATCGAACTCATGATGGATTGAACGATTGTTTGGAAATTCTGAACAAAACCAGGATCACTTGTACTCATTTCAGATCCTAAAGCAATGCCATGGAAAGAAGCACGGGTTGTATAAATGGTCGTCACGAAGCTCGTACCAATGGCTCCGGTAACTTGTTTCAGCGTATTGCTCATTGCCGTACCATGTGTATTCAAATGCTTAGGAAGCTGATTCATCCCAGCTGTCATGATTGGCATCATCAGTAAAGACATTCCAAGTGAGCGGATGGCATAGATGATGACCAAAGTAGAATAGGTGGTTTCCGTAGTCAATTTTGCGAACTCGAAGGTTGTAATGGCAGTAATCGCTAAACCAACAAGTGCTAATGGACGAGGCCCGACCTTATCAAATAACGCTCCTGAAATGGGTGACATCACCATCATCACAAGGGCCCCGGGTAACATCAATAGACCGGATTGAACTGGTGTGAATCCGCGTAGAGTCTGTAAATATATAGGCAATAAGAATATCCCGGTAAACATGGCCACTGTAACGATGGCGGAAATGATATTCGATAATACGAACATGTCATACTTAAATACACGGAAGTCGAGCATAGGCGTTTCCGATTTTAACTGTTGAACCACAAATAAGGTCAGAAGGATAAGACCAATGATGATGGTTCCCAGAACGATGGAATCCGTCCAGCCTTTGGATCCTGCTTCACTGACACCGTATAGTAACGATGCAACACCTATCAAGGATAGTGAGGCGCCCATCAAATCCAATTTGATTTTCTTGGGTTCTGCTACATTACGCATACTTAAAAAGGCAAGTGTCATGATAATCATGCCTAATGGCACCATTGCGTAGAACATGACCCGCCAGCTATATTCCTGAATGACCCAACCTGATAAGGTCGGTCCGATGGCAGGGGCAAACATAATGGCCAGTCCAAAGATTCCCATTCCTTTCCCGCGCATTTCAGGAGGGAAGACGAAAAGAATGATCGTCATGACCAATGGCTGTAGAATCCCGCCGCCCGCCGCCTGAATCAGCCGACCTGTAAGGATGACGGGGAAATTTGGTGCGATGCCGCAGATGAATGTCCCGACGGTGAAAAGAAACATGGCTGCGAGGAATAAAATCCGCGTGCCAAACCGTTCTATTAAAAAAGCGGACAGTGGAATCAAAGCCCCATTCACGAGCATGAATCCAGTTGATAACCATTGAATCGTAGTAGCAGCTACATTAAATTCGGCCATCATCCTCGGCATGGCGACACTAAGCAGGGTTTGATTCAAAATGACCATGAACAAACCTAGCATTAAGATAATTAACATGGGGGCAAACTGTTTCATTCCCTTGTTTTCATTTACTGATATTGTTTGAGAAGCCATTTAAGGAAAGCCTCCTTTCTATATAACTGTGTATGCCGGTTTATTTTGTTGAAATTTTCACTTCTGCGTTCATACCAGGCAGAACTTTATCGGAGGGTGCTTTAATGGAAATTTTAACAGGTACTTTTTGAGTGACTTTCGTATAGTTTCCGCTGTTGTTTTGATTGCCCATCACTGAAAAGACGGACGTTGTAGCATAACCGATCTGTTCCAATGTACCTTCGAAAACAGTATCGGGATCTCCATCGATGATAATATCGACGCTGTCACCTTTTTCAATATCCTTCAATTTATTTTCTTCAATATTAGCTGTTATAGATAAATCATCCATATTGATAGTCTGAGCAAGAGTTTGACCAGCTTGAACTAGCTGCTCATCATGCACTTGTGATTTAACGATTGTACCTTGTGCTGCTGTTTTTACTGCTTCTTTTCCGTCTAAGGTGGTTACATAGGCAACTTTGTCATTCTTACTGACGCTGTCTCCTTCGTGTAAGTCCCAATCTGCTAATTTACCGGAAGCGGGGGCAACGATTGTATATAGATCTCCTGACACTTTCGCTTCATCCGTTTTAATGAAATTCGTGCTTTCATAATAGTAATAAGCCCCACCGGCTACTACCGCTAATATAATAACCAAACCAATGACATTGATTAAAACTAAACGTCCTCTATTCACTTATTTCGCCTCCAAAAAAATATTGATGATTGATTCTTGTAATCCATTGTTGATTCACTTTCATTAAATGACTTCACCTATTTGATTGCAGCCTCCTATATCCAATATATATTAGTTAACTTTAATAAATATTAATTTTCGTAAGTATTAATATTATTAAGTAAAGAGTTTACCAGTTTAATTTATTTTTKTCATGTAATTTATTCGGAAAAGGGGTGGAAAGTAAATACATAAAAGTGGTTAAAATTTGAATTTCTTTTAGTTTTAAGGATATATGGAAAGTAAAGTTGACAATGGAATGTCATTTAATTAAATTTAAGAAGTAGGATTGTCCTATATAAGGAGTGAGAAGGCTGGATTTTAAATGGGAAGTAACCAATAGTATAGAAATGCAGATTTTCCGGATTAGGAAGAAGCTTGGGGCCATCGTAGCAAAAAATCTTCAGCCTTATGGATTAACGTCGCCGCAGTTTTTCATATTATTAATATTGAAAAAAGAGGGGTCCATCAAGTCGACCCAGCTGGCTGACTTCTTAACGGTAAAGCCAAGTGCGATTACCGTATTTGTAGATAAGTTGGTCGAAATGGATTATGTGAAACGACAGCCCTCCGAAAAGGATCGCAGGGTCATAAACCTTGAATTGAAAGAGGCGGGGCAAGAAATTTTGGGGAGAGTCCTTGCTGAGCATAACCAATTGATGGGCAAGAACTTCAATTCATTCTCAGAAGAAGAGCTGCAGGATCTCTTGCAGAAATTGGATACGATTGAAAGGGCGGCTGATCAAAACCTTTTGGATGATTGAAAAAGGCGCATCCGCTAAATAGAGACGAAAAAAGACGGTTCCTAGGAACCGTCTTTTTTAATCCTCTTCATACTGGACAGATATTTCGTTATCTTCCTTATGGAAGGACTGGAAGCTGACAATCAGCTTTTCAAGATGTTCCAATTGTTCGTCATATTCAATGACTGCAGAAATCAATGGAACAAGGCGGGCAGATAGGTGGCCCAGATCATCATGCATTTCGTCCACTTGATTCTGCTGTTCGAAAAAGTGGGCGAGCAGCTCTTTACGACTTAAACAATCCTGGTTCCAATCTTCAATCTCCTCGATGGATTTGATTTTTTCGATATGCAGCAATATCAGTTGTTCATGCTTTCGAATCAAGGAATCAATCTGTTGTAGGATACTCCGTTGGAAATCTTCAGGCATTTGATATACTTCATTCTCGAATTTATGGACTCTCTTCAAGGTTTCAAACGCTTTTTTGGTTGTAATGATCATCTGCCGATAAACGACAAGCTTTCTTGCTTTGGCTATACTGTTCTTCTTGAAATATTCCCGTTCCTCTTTGTACATGGAATAGATATGTTCCAGATCGAGTAACTCGGCCTTTAGTCGGCTGATGTCTTTTTTCAGTAAAGTGTGTTCTGTAGCATGTCTTGTGCTGATTCTGATCCATTTTAAGATGTCTTCCGTTACATCTGTGATGCGTGTATAAAGTTTAGCTTCATATTTTGGAGGAATGAAAACCAGATTCACGATAAAAGACGAAACGATTCCAAGCAAAACTGATGAGAGACGTATAAAGGCAAAATTCAGGAAATCCCCTTCCTGGTTTTCCATGATGGCAATTGCTGTCACGATGGAAAGGACTATCGTTTTATCCATTTTTAATTTTAGATTGATGGTTATGACAACCATCACGGCAAGACCGATAATAAAAATATCATTTCCGAACAACAAAACGAAGGAGACAGCAACCAACGCTCCAATGATATTTCCTTGAATTTGCTCCAGCACCGTTTGGTATGAACGGTAAATGGTCGGCTGTATTGCAAAAATTGCAGCAATCCCAGAAAGGACAGGAGCAGGAAGGTTAAGCAGTTCCGATATATAAAGCGCTAAAACAATTGCTATTCCTGTTTTGAGAATGCGGGCACCAAACTTCATATATAGGTTAATCCTTTCTTTGTGATGTGATTGATCATGGTAAGAAAAGGCTCTATTTATTTATAGGCTTTTGCTTAAAAATGTATTCTAACTTATTTGTTAGTACTTTACACTAAAATGAGAGGATGTAAACAAAAAGTAATATACAGGATTTTCCTTAAAGTTACAATAGGTAAACTCAAGTTTAATATATAAAGAAAATATRGGCAATTTCTTGATTGTTTTCAACTGTGTTTTTCTTCGTTTAAAGATTATCACATGGTATATGACTGAAAAAGCTGATGCTCTCGAATTGAAGAGCATCAGCTTTTTTTATAAAACGAATATCAATTTAAATATATTTTCGGCATCACTCCGTGGATACAGCGGGATCTGCTTGTTCTTTAACTGGTACGACTTGAAGGAAGTGCTCTCCAGGGTTTTGAAGCAGGGCCTCTAAGGAGGCTGCTTCTTCCGTTTGGCCATGATCTTTCAAGAGGTCCGTGTATTTGCCGAGAAGTTCGGCCACGTCCTGCAGGCCTTTAGCAGATAGGGGCTCAATGGAAATCTTTGCCCCTTTTGCAACCCGCTTCTTAATGACCTCCTTGGTTAATCCAGATTCAGGCTGTTGCCGTAAATAAACGACACCGCCAGTCATTCCTGCGCAAATCCATGGACCCGGGTCACCTAGAACCAAACCCCTTCCATTTGTCATATATTCAAAAGCGAATCCCTTAATATTCGAAGTTACCGCAATATTACCGGTTTCCTTTTCAGGTAGTGGGTGTTTCAATAATCCTCCAATGATCATATCAGCTCCGGATAGCCGGATTCCCGCCCTGGCATCGGCATCACCTTGGGCAATGAGGAGACCATGCTGTGCACCGTATCCAAAGCCCTTACCGACAGAGCCATTGTAGAACTTCCCATCTTTTCCGGGAGATTTAAAGATGGCAATATTACCGCCAATTGATGTTTTGCCAATTCCATCCTGGGCGCCGCCATTCACGCTGATTGAAATCCCCTCCGTATTGTATGCCCCAAGTCCATTACCTGGGATGGAACCATCCTGGTAGGATAGGTGAACGGGAGGAAGTTTTTTGTATGATCCGTCAAGTCTTCCCCTGACGCGGTGACAGGACACCCTGCTGCCGAGTACGCGCTGTTCGGAAGTGATCGAGCTATAGTTGCGAGATTGCTGCAGATCATCTACATGAGAATCCAGATATTCAGCGCCAACGGCAACCTGCATGGAGCCTTCGTTCAAATATGCCGCCGTTTCTTTATGTGAGAATGGTGTTATATCCAATTCTTTTAATAAATAGGTTAAATCCAGTGATTGTTGACCCTTAACTTGCTGAAGCAAATCAGAACGTCCGACGATATCCTGCAGATTCTTCACCCCAAGGGATCCAGTCAACGATTGGAGTTCTTTGGCAAATGCACTGAACATATTCGTTAAACCTTGAACGGCTAAATCAAATTTTCGTGGAACAAAACGCCGCAGCCCATGTTCTTTAGCTTGTGCTTCCGATTCGATTTGAGTGGCGATGCCCACATGGCAGGTATCAAGGTGACATCCGCGGCACGTTGTACAGCCGACGGCGATCATCGAAAGGGTCCCAAACCCTACGCGGTTTGCCCCAAGCAGCATTAATTTCAATACATCCATCGAGCTTTTTAACCCGCCATCAGCCCAAATTTCAACGGTCTGACGAATGCCTGACTCAAGCAGTGCGTTATGGGCAGCTTTTACACCAATCTCAACGGGTAGACCGACATGTGCGAGTGCATGAATCCTGGCAGCGCCTGTTCCGCCATCAAAACCAGAAAGCGTAATGATATCGGCCCCTGCTTTGGCGACGCCGACCGCAATCGTACCAATGTTTGGAACGACCGGTACTTTGACGGCAACTTTTGCTTTGTCGTTTGCCGTTTTTAACTCATGGATCATTTGGGCCAAATCTTCAATTGAGTATATATCATGGTTATTGGAAGGGGAGATCAAGTCGGAACCGATTGTTGCATTCCGGGCTTCCGCGATTTTCGCTGTGACCTTGGACCCGGGAAGGTGACCGCCTTCACCAGGTTTTGCCCCTTGCCCAATTTTAATTTCCAATAGATTTGAAGAGTTCAAGAGTTCTGCATTGACACCGAAACGGCCGGAGGCGATTTGCTGTCCGCGGGATTTCGGGTACTTGCCCAGCATATCCTTGATTTCCCCGCCCTCGCCATTCATGCTGATCATGCCTAATCGCTCGGCAGCTTCTGCATATGCCCGGAAAGCAACCTCATTTTGTGATCCAAAGGACATGGAGGCTATGACGAACGGCAATTCCTGTTCTCCGACAGAAAGGCTGACTTCTTCAGAAGGTATGGAAGCATCTGAAGGTTTTAATGATGTCAAATGGCGGATCGTCGTAGGATTGGACTCTTCCTGTTCGGTGATCTTTTCGCGATAAGCGTCATAGTCCCCAGTAGAAGCAACTTCCCCGATTGACTTCCAAATCCTTGGGAATAAGTGGAAGGTTTTCCCCATCCGTTCTTTTTCATTTCCGTAATCTTCCGCACGCTGGATGGCGTCGGCCTTGATTTTATCAAAATTGTAGTCCAGATCATTGGAGCCGAAGAAGTTAGCCACATTTAAATATTTCGCGATTTCCTCATGTAAACCGATGCTTGAGAAAAGTCTTCCGTATCCTCGCAGTTCATGAATGCCGATGGTTGAGATAACTTTTTCAAGACCTTTCGTCAAGGAGTGATAAAGATTGGTAACCCCCTTAAGGTCATCTGAAGATAAGGAAAGGAACATATAATAAGGGCTGATTAAGTTGGCCCCAAGACCATAAGAAACGATGATATCATGCAGTGACCTTAGCGATGCGGAACGTAACAGGATGGAACAATCCCTCCGCTTGCCAGTTCGGACCAATGCTTGATCGACGGAAGATGTGACAAGGTGTGGATCAAGCCAAAAGTTGCCGTTTTGATGTGCAAGTGAATCATCCAATACGATAAGCGTCTTTCCTTCATCCACTGCATTGACACTTTCATCAGTAATCCTAGTCAAAGCATCCGTGATGCTTTCATCCTCTTTGAACGTGCTTGAAATGCAATGGACGAGTTTTTGATCTTGGTAATATTTAATGAACTGGTCATAACTTGGCTGCGATACGATAGATGAGCACTCATAACCCATTAATCCTTCAATCAATAAGGGAGTCAGCAGCTCTGTAACCTTTCCGGCCTTATTTGCTTCGAATAGGGAAGGCCGTTTTCCGATGATGGTTCGTGTTGAAAAGTGCTCGGTTTCCCGGTCCCGGTCGATTGCTGGGTTTGTTACAACGGCCACGCTTTCCTTAATGAAATCCGCAATGTTGGTCCGTTGGGGATTAAGTGCTGCCAGTGGCGCATCGTGACCAAGTGAACGAATGGGTTCGGCCCCTTTTTCGGCCATCTGTTCCACTAATTGAACATGCTCCCTTTCCCATCCAAAGGCTTTATACTGTCCATTATGAATGGCTTGCGCGTTTGTCATGGAGACAACCTTTTCAAAGACCTGCGGCTGCAGGCGGACCCGGTCGTTGGAAAGAACGAAACGATTATTGAAGAGTTCAAATACTTTATCCTGGTAATCCTTGTATGTGTACAGTTCAATACTGTCGCCGTTCCATTTCAAACCCACTTTTTCCCCAGGGCCCATCGGTTTCGGATTTCCGGTATATTCACTGGAAGGGATGATTCCTGGTTCGGAAGTGAACATATAGGATGATTCCGTTTCAATATTCCATAATGGGCGCAGGCCTAAAGAATCGACAGAGAACACGGCTTCATCGCCGAAACGGGAAATGATTCCGGCTGGACCTTGTGCAAAATGACCCCATGCCTCCCGTAAATACGTATATAAGTCTTGTAAGTGATCGGGGTATTCCTTGATTTCATTAATGATTGGGGGGAACATAAGGTCGACAGCTTCAAATAAAGAGTAGCCATGACGGCAGATGAAAGTTTCGATCGTCTTGTTTAAATCCTGTGAGTCGCTTCCGTCTTTAGCGATTGGAACACCGATCATTTTCGCTTCATCACGCAATTTGGCAATCGTATTGATTTCGCCATTATGGCCAAGTACACTGAAAGGCTGAACCCGGAAGAAGCTTGATAGTGTATTGGTTGAAAAACGATTATGCCCCAGTGTCATGGTGGAGGCAGCTAAAGGGTCCGCAAGATCAAGATAATAGGAAGGAAGCGTATCCCCCGCACCCATCACTTTATAGACCGCATGATGCTGGCTTAGCGATGCAACATGGATAAAATCACTTTTTTCGATGTCGGAAGTCAGCTCAAAAAGAACATTTGAAAGCTCCTGGTTGTTTTCGATGGCGGAGGAACAGGCAAATTGCCAGAACACTGGGTCTTCTTGAATGGCAATCGGTCCCAATGCCTCAGAACGGTAAGCTTTATCCGTTTCGAATATCAGGGAGAGACCATGCTGAAGCAGTTTCTCCTTGACTTCGATTTTTAAGTCGTTCGCATCCGTTTTTTTGCTTAAAAATAAGTGACCGACTATGAAGGAATCTTTATCGACGATACTTGAATCGATATTTACAGCTTCAAGCTTCTTTTTCCAAAGAGCCCGGGGAATATCGATATGGATGCCGGCGCCATCGCCCTCACCATTGATGAAGCCGCAGCGATGGTTCATTTTAACCAGGGCGTCGATACAGGCAAAGATGTTTTCGTTAGTAGGGATCTTCTTTTTTTCGATACGGGAAACGATTCCGCAAGCATCATGTTCTTCCATGTAAAATTCTTTGAATGTAGCAGGTGTCCATTTTTGGGTCATATGTGTGGCTTGAATAAGGTTACCCTTATTTTCGGCCTTTCACCTCCTGTAGCATTTGTTTTATGGGGGGATATTAGTAAACCCGAACAATTGTCCAAGTTCTGATAGATTGAAAGAAAATGTATAAATGTATATAAATGTATCCATATCATATCATTTAAATATTCAGAAATCAATTTTTTATACAATGGATTGGATGCTGTGATTGATGGCGTTTTTGTGGGGAATGGCTAAAAAGGCTAACTTTAAAGATTTATTACCCGGGAATAAGAAACCCCCAAGATTGATGTGCATCCTGGGGGTGTATAAAAAATGTATAATTATGCTGTTTTGATTTATTATATTAGGTTTTTGAATGCATGTTCAACCGCTTTTAGAGTATAAGCGATATCATCATCCGTGTGAGCTATTGTCAAGAACCAGGCTTCGTATTTTGAAGGTGCCAAATTGATGCCCTGGTTGAGCATGAGTTTGAAAAACTTAGCGAACATTTCGCCATCAGTATTTTCCGCCTGCTCATAGTTTTCAATCGTTTCTGTCGTGAAATAGATCGTCAATGCCCCTTTAAGGCGATTGATGGTAATAGGGACATTATATTGGCGAGCTGCTATCAGGATACCTTCTTCAAGAATTTTTCCCAACCGGTCAAGCTCGTCGTACAGACCCACTTCTTTAAGTACTTCCAAACAAGCTATCCCGGAAAGCATGGATGCCGGATTTCCTGCCATCGTACCTGCTTGATAGGCTGGTCCTAGGGGGGCTACAGTTTCCATGATCTCTTTTTTACCGCCATAGGCACCAATCGGAAGTCCGCCGCCGATTATTTTTCCAAGCGCGGTCAAATCGGGTTGAATTCCCAAGAAGTCCTGTGCCCCTCCGTACATGAAGCGGAACGCTGTGATGACCTCGTCGAAAATGACCAGTGCTCCTGCTTCGTGTGACAATGAAATGACTTCCTCCAAAAAGCCAGGGCTCGGTTCCACGATTCCAAAGTTGCCGACGATCGGTTCAACCAGCACGCCTGCAATTTCATGTCCCCATTTATTCAGTGCTTCCTTAAATGGCTCGATATCATTGAAAGGTACCGTGATGACTTCTTGTGCGATGCTTTTTGGAACGCCCGCAGAGTCCGGTGTTCCTAGCGTGGACGGGCCGGAACCTGCAGCGACGAGAACAAGGTCGGAGTGTCCATGGTAACAGCCTGCAAACTTGATGATCTTATCACGTCCAGTGTAAGCACGGGCCACACGGATGGTGGACATGACAGACTCAGTGCCTGAATTGGTGAAGCGAACTTTATCCATGGATGGTATTGCCTCTTTCAACATTTTGGCGAATTTGACTTCATGTTTTGTCGGTGTACCGTATAAAACGCCCGTTTCTGCTGCTTTAACGATTGCCTCCGTAATATGTGGATGTGCATGTCCAGTGATGATCGGGCCATATGCAGCTAAATAATCGATATATTTATTGCCATCAACATCCCAGAAATAAGCCCCTTTGGCATGATCCATGGCAACTGGTGAACCGCCGCCTACAGCTTTGTAAGAACGGGATGGGCTGTTAACCCCACCAACGATATGTTCCAGTGCCTCTTTATGTAGAAGCTTCGAGTTACTAAAATCCAATCTTAAAACCTCCTAAAAATATAAACCTGCCTTAATCATAGCACTTTTCCGCCCGTAAATCTGGGATGGAAGGCTAGGAAATGTGATCCGTCCACTGATGAAATGCTGCAGCCTTAGAAACAGCAGGATTCGTGGGCCTTCATTTTGTTTGGGAAATAGGGCCGGGCCCCAAAACTCCGGTTATGAAAGTCAGAATGTCCAAGATAGTGGCAGGGTTTTCGATGTTGAAGGATTGGCGGTTCATTTCGCCCTGGGCTTGGTAATAGATAAGATGGCCGGTTCCTTTTTCTTCATTAATATGAATGTGGAAACTTATGGGGGTGCTTTCGATCGATCCGCTGGAATCCCTTTGGATGACCTGGCATAATAATTCACCGTATTCATCTTCATAAAGAAAATCATATCGAAGGTCGATAACGACCTTTTCGATTTGGGATAGTAATAATTTTTTAATATTCATAGCTTACTTGTCTCCTTTATATATGTATCTCGTACAACGGCCGGACTCGCCCTGAAAATGATACATGGCATCCAGGCATTTTTATTGTCTAAAAAGGTAAGGTTGGATAAACTAATTCATTAGGACAAGAGATTACGGAGGATGTAACAGGATGAGTGATGCAATTCAAGTGAAACAGCTTCGGAAGGAATTTAAGTCGGCATCAAGCCGTTCGGGGTTAAAGGGTGCCTTCCGGGATTTACTTACAAGAAATTATAAAATCGTCCCTGCCGTCAATGATATCAATTTTACTGTAAAAAAGGGTGAGATGGTAGCTTATATCGGGGAAAATGGTGCAGGAAAATCGACCACGATCAAAATGCTGACAGGTATTTTGGAACCAACAGCAGGTGAAATCACAGTCAATGGCATGAATCCTCATAAGGAAAGGGAAAAGTTCACACAAACAATAGGAGTTGTATTTGGTCAGCGCTCACAGCTTTGGTGGGATATTGCGGTTCAAGAATCCTTTAGGCTGCTAAAAAAGGTCTATAAAGTAACGGATGAACAATATAACGATCATATGGAACATGTCATCAAGACGCTCGATATCGGTCCTTTGCTCGACAAACCAGTGCGTAAACTCTCACTTGGTCAGCGAATGCGCTGTGAGCTTGCGGCGGCATTGATCCACAATCCGCCTTTGCTGTTCCTGGATGAGCCGACAATAGGCCTTGACGTACTCGTGAAGATGAAGATTCGCGAGTTCCTGAAAGAAATCAATGAGAAATATAATACGACAATCCTTTTGACTACCCATGATTTAGGAGACATTGAGGCATTATGTGAACGCGTAATCATGCTTGATGAAGGACAGATCATTTATGATGGGGAATTGCAGAGTTTGAAAGATAATTGGGCTGAGGAAAAACAGATCCATTTTCAATTCATCGAGCCGATTGCATTGAAGGAATTGCAATCATTAGCGCTCCCATTTACCGCAAACTGGGTTTATGATGAGAAAAATCAAACATACATTGCTCTGTTGAAAGAAGAAAGTGATCATATTTCACAGCTTGTTTCAGCTGTCGTATCTCATTTTAAAATAAAGGACATCAAAATCCATGAAACGTCCATTGAAGAGATTGTTCGCAATATTTACGAAGAAGGCACTGTCTGACTCTCTTATCATTAAGAAACAACGTGTCTATCAAGAAGGGGGAGGGCAATGGGGAAGTATCTTGCAATGATCCGCATGCGTTTTTTGATGATGCTTGCGTATCGAACGGATTATTATACCGGCATTTTAATTTATAGCATTAATATCGGTGCTTATTATTTCTTATGGAATGCAATATATGGAGAAAAAAGCTCCATCGAAGGACTTTCAAGTATACAGATGACAACATATGTCGCGGTTGCATGGATGGCGCGCGCCTTTTATTTCAATAATATTGACCGCGAAATCGCCACTGAGATCAAGGACGGCAAGGTCGCCATTGAAATGATCCGGCCTTATAACTATTTAGGCATGAAAACGATGCAAGGGCTTGGGGAAGGGATATTCCGATTCTTCTTCTTCTCGATTCCCGGAATGCTGCTGGTAGCTTTCATTTTTCCTATAGAATTGCCGCATGAACCGGCTACGTGGGGGATATTCGGCATTTCCTTGCTGTTCAGTTTCATCATCAATTCACAAATTAACTTATTGACAGGAATCACTACCTTTTTCTTATATAATAATGCCGGATTGATCCGGGCTAAAAGGGTTATCATTGATTTGTTTTCCGGTCTGCTGCTGCCCATCAGTTTTTATCCGATATGGGCGCAGGGAGTGATGAAATATTTGCCATTTCAAGGGATCAGCTATGTACCAAGCATGATTTTTACGAACGGGTACAGTTCAGGCGAAATTGGCATGGCGCTTTTACAGCAGTTAATTTGGTGCATCATTCTCATAATACCGATTCAGCTTTTATGGATAGTCGCAAAAAAACAGCTGATTATTCAAGGAGGTTGACGGGATGTTTTATGTATCGATGTTTTTTCAATATGTGAGTCAATATATGAAAACAAGATTGCAATATAGAGCAGATTTCTTCATGGAAATCCTATCCGATCTGCTGAATCAGGTCGTGAACCTGGTATTTATATTAGTCGTTTTTGGACATACCCAGTTTTTAAGCGGCTGGAGCCGTGAAGAAATCATATTCATTTATGGATTCTTCCTTATCCCATTCGCCCTTTTTTCTGCCTTTTTCAACATCTGGGATTTTAATGACCGCTATATCGTCAAAGGTGAAATGGACCGGATATTAACAAGACCGATACATAGCCTGTTTCAAGTCATTTTAGAAAGAATCGAGCTAGAAGCGTTATTTGGTGTTGTGACCGGTTTGATCATTATATTTTATTCGGGGATTTCATTGGATCTGCAGCTTGCGTGGTATGACCCGATTCTTTTCATCATTTTTGCAATAGGCGGGGCCCTTGCTTATGCAGCCATATTCGTTGCGATAGCAAGCATTGGGTTCTGGTCGGATGCGAAAACATCCATCATGCCAATGATGTACAATATCGGGAACTACGGGCGCTATCCTGTTGATATTTATAATAAGGTCATTCGTTTTGTCCTTACATGGGTATTGCCATTCGCGTTTGTTGGTGTTTATCCTGCATCTTATTTCCTTAGAAAAGAAGAGTGGTATGCATATGCATTTGCCACACCTGTAATTGGGGTTGCCTTTTTCGTGATATCCGTTTTCATATGGAATCAGGGAGTGAAGAGGTACCGCGGGGCAGGAAACTAAAAGAGCCCCTTCAACAGCATTCATGTTGAAGGGTTTTTTTGTTTATTTGCGTTTATTCTTTCTTTCAATATATCTTGCTTGTGCTTGAACATATTGCTGCTTTTCCTCTTCCGTTTCCGGAATGACCTGAGGTACGTTTGTCGGCTTACCGTCTTCATCAATGGCCAGCATCGTTAAAAAAGCGCGTGCCGTAAGCTGTTTTTCACCTGTTAATAGGTTCTCACGCTCCACTTTCACGAATACCTCCATTGATGTGCGATGTGCACAGGTGACATAAGCTTCAAGGTTGATCGCATCCCCTGTCTTGATGGGGGCCAAAAAATCAAAAGAGTCGCTTGAAGCGGTCACAACGGGTTTTCGACAATGGCGCATAGCTGAAATGCAGGCTATTTTATCAACATAGGCCATTACCTTTCCGCCAAAGATGGTATTGTGATGATTTGTATCCGGTGGAAAAACAAGGTCGGTTAAAAATGTCCGTGACTGCTGTGTTGGATGGGCAACGTTCTTTTCAATCATAAGCTTTTGGTTTAGCTAAAAGGTTTTCACGGACGATTTTTGCTGCTTCGACCATGTTTTTCAGGGAAGCGACGGTTTCCGGGATACCCCTTGTTTTCAGGCCGCAGTCGGGATTGATCCAAAACTGGTCTTTATCCAGTACCTTGATGCCCCGTTCAATCATATCGACCATTTCGTCCACTGCCGGCACACGCGGGCTGTGAATATCATACACACCAAGGCCAATACCTTTTTCGTATGTCCTTTCCTCGAATGCGGAAGCAAGCTCTCCATGGCTACGGGATGTTTCGATGGAAATTACATCGGCATCAAGGGAGGAGATGACATCCATGAAACTGTTGAAGTCGCAATAGCACATATGCGTGTGAATTTGGGTTGTATCCTCGACGCTTGATGTGGATATCAAGAACGAATTAACAGCCCAGTTCAAATACTCATCGCGATCGGTTTTTTTCAATGGCAGACCTTCCCTAAGTGCAGGCTCATCAACTTGGATCATTTTGATTCCAGCCGATTCCAATGCAATGACTTCTTTTTCCAAAGCAAGTGCCAGTTGGTAGCAAACATTCTCCCTGGAAATATCATCACGGACAAATGACCAGTTCAAAATCGTGACAGGACCTGTTAGCATGCCCTTTACCGTCTTGTTCGTCAGTGATTGTGCGTATACACTTTCCCTGACTGTCATCGGTTCGATGAAATCGATGTCGCCGTAGATGACTGGTGGTTTCACGCAGCGGGACCCATAGGATTGTACCCAGCCCTTTTCTAGAAAGACGAATCCGCCTAACTTATGGCCGAAGTATTCAACCATATCCGTCCGTTCGAATTCCCCGTGTACAAGAACATCCAAGCCGATTTCTTCTTGGATATCAATCCACCTGCCGATTTCTTCGTTAACGAATGTTTCATATTGGGAAGCGGTCCATTCTCCTCTTTTGAATTTCCCACGTGCTTGTTTAACTTCAAATGTCTGTGGAAAGCTGCCGATCGTAGTCGAAGGAAGAAAAGGCAATTTGAAAAATTCCTGTTGTTTTTGGTAACGTTCTTTAAATGGAAGCTGACGGCCGACGTTCCTGGTTTTAACCTTTTCGACATTGGATTGTACATTCCCATGATTCCGTGCATTTGAACTTGCTAACGTTTGAACCGTAAATTTATTAGCATCGACTTTTTCGGCGATTGCTTCAAAGCCTTGATTATTCCCTTTGACCAAGAGTATGATTTCCTCAAGTTTCTCATCAGCGAAAGCGAGGGCCTCTTTCACTTCTTTTGAAAGGGCGGTTTCATTACGAACGGTCACTGGGACATGAAGCAGGGAACAAGAGGGCTGAAGCCAGATTTGGTCTTCAGCTACCTTTTTCTTAAGAGTCTCAATCAATTGGATTTTTTTTGATAAATCAGATAGCCAAATGTTTTTTCCGTCAATCACACCTGCAGCAAGCACTTTGTCCTTCGGGAAACCGAATGCTTCAAGATTACTTAGATTCCTCCCTTTATCATGTACAAAATCAAGACCGATTCCTTGGACTTGTAATTCGATGACTTCTTGGTAATGCTCCACGGCATCAAAGTATGTTTGTAGCATGATGTTCAGGTTTGGTGCTGCTTCATTCAGTTTTTCATAGAGGTAAGTAACAGTTTGCATATCATCTTTGGAAATGGATGAAACAAGAGAAGGTTCGTCCATTTGAACCCACTTCACGCCTTCTTGCTCCAACTCTTGAAGGATTTGCGTGTAAAGGGGAAGTAGGCTCAGGATGATGCCAGGGATATCTTTTTTATTGAAGCCTTTGGAAAGGGAGATGAAAGTATAAGGTCCGATCAACACGGGTTTCGTTTCAATCCCTAGCTTTTCCTTGGCCTCCCGATATGCTGCAAGTGGTTTATTTTCTGTTAAAGTCAGCTGTGACAGGTTTAATTCAGGGACAATATAGTGATAGTTCGTATTGAACCATTTCGTCATTTCGGAAGCGACTTCGTCATTGTTTCCACGGGCCATTGAATAATAAACGGAAAGGGGAACGCATCCGCCTTCATAGGCTGAATAACGTTCAGGAACAAGACCGAACATGACGGACATATCCAGCATTTGATCATATAAAGTGAAGTCGTTGGCAGGAATGATATCAATGCCTCGTTTCTTCTGTTTTTGTAAGTTGCCTAAACGGATGGCTTTTAGTTGTGCCGTAAATTCTGCTTCATCGATTTTACCGGACCAGTAAGCTTCTAATGTACGTTTCCATTCACGATTTTCCCCGATTCGCGGGTAACCCAAACTGCTGCTTTTCAAAATTCCCATCCTCCTACATTCATTTAATTGAACAATAAAAAAGCATCCCTAACCGTCAAAAGAGAAAGTTAGAAATGCTTAAAATAAAGAGGCATGCAGAATGCCCCTTACAATTATAAGGTCCCTAACACCTCCCTATCTCCCGTAGGTTAAAACAGTGTTGTCGAAATAGGCAGGTCTCCTGACTTAGGGAATATCATTAGCGACGGGCCTTCCCGATCCGTTGATCAGTGGCATATTGGATGGCGCTAACATTCCCATTACAGTGGCGGGACCGTGCCGGAATTACACCGGGCTTCCCTTTTAATCCTAATGAAAATTAGGAACCTATTTCCACATATGAAATTTCACAAAACCTGCTGATAAACTGATTGCAGGCGGCGAATATTTATAAAATAAAAATTATTATAAATATTTAGACAACCTTAACATATCCGACTAAAAGGGTCAACATGAAAAAGATTCGGGATAAGGTCCCGAATTCCTGACAAATGCGTTTAGAATGTGTTAGTGATAAGGATAAAGTCTGTCCCTAAGAAAGAATATATTGTTTGGACAGGGAGTATGTATAGAGGGAGTGGCGTTTTGAAATGGGGCGTGGGGGATGACTTTCTACATCTTGATTGCAGGAATCATTTTTTGCATGGTGATGAGCATTCGTACCTTATTTCTTGTTGAGTCGGGAGGAAAAAAGTTTTCTCTGGAAGATATGCTGTGGCTTGGCAATTTATATGCGACGATATTAGTTGGATTTGCACTGATTTATTTATTATACGAGCTTCAGAATCATTCAGTGATTCTTGATATGGGCAATCGTTTGGACGGCAGTTTTTACGAGCAACTGAAGACTTCTTTTTATTTTAGTGCGATGACGATGTTTTCTGTAGGGTATGGGGATATATCCCCGATAGGCGTAGGCAGGATGATTGCGACAATCCAGGCATTCATCGGCTATACGCTCCCGGCCGCGTTTGTAATTCGGACGGTGATTGATTTAGATCAGGAAAGAAGGAATAAATGAAAGTTGTATTTCTTTCGATTATTGGGTACTCTTACCATAATGAAAGAAATGGAGGGTTCAATATGACTGTTAAAATTGGAGAAAAAGCACCTGATTTTCAACTCCCAGCAAACAATGGTGAAATGGTTTCCCTATCGGATTTTAAGGGGAAATACATTGTTTTATATTTTTATCCAAAAGACATGACGCCAGGATGCACGACGGAGGCCTGTGATTTCCGGGACCACAATGAGCAATTTGAGGAATTGGACGCTGTCATCATTGGTATCAGCCCAGACCCAGCGGCACGACATGAAAAGTTCATCGAAAAACATGGATTGCCTTTTCTGCTTCTAGCTGACGAAAATCATGAAGCCGCTGAATCATTTGATGTGTGGCAATTGAAAAAGAATTTCGGCAAGGAGTATATGGGCATTGAACGTTCAACATTCCTGATTGATAGGGCAGGTAAGATAGTCAAAGAATGGCGTAAGGTAAAAGTAAAAGGACACGTCGAAGAAGCTCTTGAAACTCTTCGCGACCTCAAAAAATAAGGGACAGGCAAATGAAGGATGAGCGAATAACGAAGCTTGCTGCCAGGCTGATTCATCATTCGATACAATTAAAGCCGAAAGAGAGAATCCTTATTCGGGGCCATATCAACACGAAACCATTATTGAAAGAGCTGATTGATGAAACATACAGAGTTGGTGCTTATCCATATGTAGAACTTGAAGACGATGAGATAAGCCGGCACCTATTACAAGGGAATGTGAAGGAACAACTTGACACATCATCGCAATGGGCTCTGAAGAAATATACGGATATCGATGCGGTCATCATCATCACCGGTGAAGAAAACGATGTGGAAATGACTGATGTTCTCCTCGAAAGGCACCGTCTTCAAGGGGAGGCTATGAATTCTCCAACTCTTTTCTATGTGAACAACCGACGTTGGGTCTTGCTTAATTATCCCACCAACACATCAGCGCAAAAAGCCGGCATGACTTTCGACAGGTATCAAGACTTCCTTTTGAACGTATGCACAATGGATTATGGGAAAATGGAGGCGGCATTAAAACCGTTAAAACAATTGATGGAACGGACTGACAAAGTCAGGATCGTTTCACCAGGGACAGATTTGACATTTTCCATTAAAGGTATGCCGGCTATCATATGTGCCGGAAAAAAGAATTTACCGGACGGGGAAGTATTTACTGCACCTATAAAAGAGAGCGTCAATGGAAGGATATCCTTCAACACACCCACAACCTATGAAGGGATCACTTTTAGTGACATAGAATTAAACTTGAAAAAGGGAAAAATCAGTAAAGCCATTTCCAATCAATCTTCTAAAATGAACCGAATTCTGGATATTGATGAGGGGTCCCGTTTTATCGGGGAGTTCGCAATTGGAATCAATCCATACATATTGGAACCTATGGACGATATATTGTTTGATGAGAAAATATGCGGGAGTCTGCACTTGGCTCTTGGACTTGCCTATGAAGAAGCTGATAATGGAAACCGTTCATCCATACATTGGGATATGGTCTTGTTCCAGCGTCCCGAATATGGCGGTGGTGACATCTACTTTGACGATGTGCCGATCAGAAGGGATGGCGTTTTCATATTGCCGGAATTATATGCATTAAACCCAAATTCATTAAAATAAAGCCTTTTTTAATAAGGGTAAGGCTTTTGTCCAACTCAAAAAGGGGACACCTGAATATGCTTTATTATGGGAATACCTCCTCAGAGAAAGTTGCGCGGGACATACAGAGCCCGTGTTTTTTTATGTTAATTATAAGGGAGAGATAAACATGTTAATACTTTCAACGATCATTCCTGATGAAGGAATCCAAACGAAGATGAAGGATGCTTTTCCTGGATTGAACTTCATTTATCAAGAAGGATGGATGGATGAGCGACTTAGTGAAGCGGAAATCTTAATTACATACGGTGAGGACTTAACTGAAAAAATCATTGGGAAAGCGGCGAACTTGAAATGGATAATGGTCATGAGTGCAGGAATGGAATTAATGCCTTTTAAAGCCATTGAGGAACGCGGCATTTTGGTTACGAACGCAAAAGGCATTCATAAAATTCCAATGGCCGAATATACGATAGGGATGCTTTTGCAATATGAAAAGAAATTGAAGCTGCTTATGAAGAATGAAAGGGAAGAAATGTGGGATAGAAAGATCGAAGTAGGGGAATTGAATGGCAAAACGATGCTCGTCCTTGGTGCAGGTGCAATAGGAGGAGAAGTGGCTCGTCTCGGGAAAGCCTTTAAGATGACGACACTGGGGGTGAACCGGAGCGGGAAGCCGGTGGAGTCCATTGATCGCCTTTATACCCTGGATAATTTACTGGAAGCCATACCTGGAGCTGATTACATCGTATCTGTCTTGCCTAGTACGGATGAAACGAAGGATCTTCTGCAAAAAGAACACTTTAAAGCAATGAAAGAATCTGCAGTATTCGTGAATATTGGCCGCGGCGATCTTATTGAGGAGGAAGTGTTGATAGAAGCCCTTGAAGCCGGCGAATTGGCTCATGCCATCTTGGATGTATTTGATCCGGAACCTTTAGAAAAAGGGCATCCTTTTTGGAGGATGGAGAATGTTACGGTCACGCCGCATCTTTCAAGTAAAAGCGGAGAATATTTACCAAGGACCTTTGCGATATTCGAGAAAAATATGCGTGAATACCTGAAGTCTGGAAAAGATTTCATCAACGTAATCGACTTATCGAGGGGATACTAAACACATACGAAAATGTGAAAGATTCAAAGCTTTGTGAATAAACTAAAAAGGGACGGTAAAACCATTGAATTATTGACAAATTCAACGTATAAAAGGTACACTATTTATAAATATTATAATTTAAGAATTCATACTTAATAAGAAAAAGGGGTGGATGACGGTGTCTGAAGTTCAGTTAAAAGAAGCGTTGGATTCCCTAAAAGATACCGGTGTAAGAATAACTCCTCAACGCCATGCGATACTAGAGTATTTGATTAGCTCCATGTCCCACCCTACCGCTGATGATATATATAAAGCGCTGGAAGGCAAGTTTCCGAATATGAGCGTGGCGACAGTTTATAACAACCTGCGTGTTTTTCGTGAGGTAGGTTTGGTAAAAGAACTTACGTATGGTGATTCTTCTGCAAGGTTTGATTTCGTGACGACGAATCATTATCATGTAATCTGCCAAACCTGCGGGAAAATTGTGGATTTCGATTATCCTGCATTGGATGAAGTCGAGCATTTCGCAGCACAGGTCACTGGTTTCAATGTTAGTCACCATCGGATGGAAATCTACGGCGAATGCACGGATTGTGCAGAAAAAGAAACGCATTAAAAAAAAGTTCCTCCACTTGGTTGGAACTTTTTTTCATGGTTATGAAGAAATCAAAAGGTCTTTATGTTAAGAAGTTCAGCTAGCTGGAATTCTTCTAGTCATGCAGGCTTTTGCGATTATATTTTTCGTTGAATTCTTCGCCTTCCAACTTTTTGTCAAGGGTCAAGGGTTCTTCACAATGCATGCAAATATCTACTCGCCCTAATATTTTTGTGGGTTTGCCGCAGTTAGGACAGACAACCTGGATCGTTTTTGTAGAAAGCATTCCAATCCAAAAATAAACCCCGGTGCTTGCGATTATGAATAAAAGGCCAAGTCCCATGAAAAGTGTCATGATAACAGGATGTGTTTTGAAGAAAAGTCCAATATACATTACGATAAAGCCGATGAAAATCAAACTCAAGGCAAAAGTACGTATTTTATTGATTTTGCTAGAATGTTTAGCCATGGATTGTCCCTCCTAAAATATAACTTTAACTATAACATAAACTAAGGATGGAACAAAAAAGAAATAAAGGATACATATTACTTTTGAATTGAAATGGTTTAGGGTAATGGACTTAAGCAGGAATATGAAGAGTTTTGTCGAAAGTTATAAAAAAAAGGTTTTGGAGGAATTTATGATGGAAGATATCCTTCGCCCGATTTATCAAGAGCGAGCAAGTTTAAAATCTACACTTGGAATCTTGTTAATTGAAAAAAGAGATGATAATAGCCCGAATACCGATACGTTTGACTACATCCTTTTTGTGATTGCAGACGATGCCCAAGAGGCCGTGTTTTTAAAACATTACACTTACCAGGATAAAAAAGCGGCCTTGCATATCGTTAAGGAAGACCAGTTAAAAGAATGGCTCCTATTAGGGACGAACCGCAAAGTGGTTGACTGGATTTATAACGGGAAAGTCCTTTTTGACCGGAATGAATATTTGGACCGTTTGAAAACCGAAATTCGGGAGTTCCCCTTCTATGGAAGGAAGTTAAAGATGGGGATGGAGTTCGCGAAGTTGATTCGCAGGTACATGGATGGGAAGAGTTTCTTTGAAAAAGGCCATTATCTTGAGGCATATAACCATATCGTTCATTCCCTGCATCACTTGGCCCGTTTGGAAATAATAGAACAAGGCTTTTATCCAGAGGTTACGGTATGGAACCAAGTGAAGCATATGGAGCCTGAAATCTACAAGTTGTATAAGGAATTGATCAGCAGTGAGGAAACTCTCGAAAAAAGATTGGAGCTTCTATTCCTTGCGAGTGAATTTCTTATTTATTCGAGGACGAATGCTGGTTCACAGCATTTGGTTGAAATAATGGGGACGAAAGAAGATCCGTGGACGATTGCGGAGCTTATGGAGCATCCGGAAGTTAAGTTTTATTCAGTCGATCTAGGTGTTTTACTGGAATATTTGATAGAGAAGAAGGTAATCGATGTCATCAAATCGGAGACCAAAGGACACGAGGTTTATCATCGGTTTTATCGAGTGTCAAAAAACTTTTAAAAAAATGTGTTTTTATTGTTGACCAATAATAATATAGGTGTTATATTAATACATGTCGCTGCGGGACATCAGCTTTCGCAGCTTCATTAAAACAAAGAAAATAAAAAAACATGTTGACAACATGGTTGATAACATGATAAGATGTAAAAGTCGCTTACGAAGTAACGACAACGAAATTGCTCTTTGAAAACTGAACAAAACAAAGCGCCAACGTTAAATTTTAAGTGAGCACACACTATCAAAAAAGCAAAATGAGCAAGTCAAACATTTCTTCGGAGAGTTTGATCCTGGCTCAGGACGAACGCTGGCGGCGTGCCTAATACATGCAAGTCGAGCGAATCGATGGGAGCTTGCTCCCTGAGATTAGCGGCGGACGGGTGAGTAACACGTGGGCAACCTGCCTATAAGACTGGGATAACTTCGG
>NZ_JBFUHM010000054.1:0-30050 GCF_056402395.1 Peribacillus sp. P4_B1 | reverse complement strand
TCACCATCTTTAGCCCGATTGCATATTTCACCATTCCATGTTTTGCCCTGGCTGATCGTTAGCCATAAGTCAGTGAAAAATTCTTTTGCATGATAACCCGAATTGATGATGGAATGGTTTTTCCCTATTAGTTCATGTTCTTCATATTGAGATATTTCCAGGAATTTTTCGTTAACATATGTAATGATTCCTTTTGCATCCGTGATGGCGACGATCGCCGATTGATCTAAAGCATAACGGATATCGCTCACAGTATTATCACTTCTTGCCAACCTCCGGCCTACGATCGTGCTTGAAGCAATCAAGCWGGCAAGGATGAACAATGAGATAAAGCAAGTTAGATAAAGCATAAAAGGAGTGAGCGGAACAAATTCACCTGTTACATTTTTACCATCCATCGGTAACACTCTCAAAAAAAGATAGTACCCTTCAATGATTGCCCCGCTCATCATGAGGGTACTGACTGGCTTTAGTGAGGATTGACTTAATTTATTAAAATAAAATAATATTGCCAGGGCTGCTACAAATAAACTAAAGACACTGAAAAGCGTACTGGCGACCAACAATATGCTAAATTGCAAAGAGTGGTTTAAAGAAGACGTTCCCATAATATAATTGGACAATATTGCCATAGTGAACATGAAACCGCAAAAAACGATTTGCAGTATTTGTGTTTTATATGATATCGCCAATAACCCAACCCCTGCGAGAGCAATCGCTAAAACTAATGAAAAAATTATTGTAAAAAAGTTGAATGCTGCCACCCCAGAATTATCAAGGGTTAATATGACAACAAAGTTAAGCATCCAAATAGCCACTCCCATAGAGCAGCTGCTCCCTATATACAATAGGCGTTTATATTTCTCGGTCGTCAGTAACGATGTCAGTAAATCCAACGCCGTATAACACGCCATTATTAACAAAAGTACCGCAATCATAAAGAGGACAGGATTTGATGCCACAATTGATTGTCCCATTTTTTTCTTGATCACCTCTACCGTTCTATTCTCCTATATTGTAATGGAAATTCATAGTACCTCCAAGGTTTTTTATTTCCTTATTCCTATATATTTACACACTAAATCTTTGGTGTCCCACACATCACATGAAAATGGAGTTTTTTTCATAAATTCAATAAAATGAGAAATACTATTCTTTTGTATAGAGTAAAATAAAAATACATGATAATGACAAGCATTCACAACCTGCTTCATCATCGCATGACATACTCAAGAATAACAAAAAGAATTATTCAGAAATATATTAATTAAGAATGTTAATTTCTTTATTTAATTATACCTATAGGTTTATAATTAAATAGAACGTATATAGAGAGAAGGGAGTGGGGGGGCATGATTATGTCAGACCTGGCAGGTGCAAGTACAACAGAAATTATGCACAAGAAGACCCAGCATAAAAAATTAACACTGAGACAAATATTACAAAGAGGACTTTTAATTACGATCGGTGCCGTTTTAATGGCTGTCGGCCTCGAGATTTTTTTAGTGCCGAATAACGTAATCGACGGAGGCATAACGGGAATATCGATTATGTTGTCTTACATTACGGGATGGAAACTTGGTATTTTTCTTTTCGTTTTGAATCTTCCTTTCTTTTTTATCGGTTATAAACAAATTGGAAAAACCTTCGCATTATCTACTCTGTATGGGATTTTAGTCCTTTCTATTACCACTGCATTGCTTCATCACGTACCAGCTTTCACTCAAGATATCCTCCTAGCATCCGCTTTTGGCGGAATGATTCTTGGCATTGGTGTTGGAATGGTCATTCGATATGGCGGCTCATTGGATGGTACAGAAATACTTGCTATACTCGCTAGCAAGAAGATCCCTTTTTCCGTTGGGGAGATCGTCATGTTTTTTAATTTATTCATCCTTGGCAGTGCAGGCTTCGTTTTCTCATGGGATCGCGCCATGTATTCGATCATAGCTTACTTCGTAGCTTATAAAACGATGGATATCGTCATCGCTGGTTTGGATGAGTCCAAATTTGTTTGGATTATCAGTGATGAATTTGGTGATATCGGCGACGCCATAATGAATCGCCTTGGACGCGGCGTAACATTTTTAGCTGGCGAAGGTGCTTATTCTGGTGATGATAAAAAAGTCATCTTTTGTGTAATAAACAGGCTTGAGGAAGCTAAACTTAAAGATATAGTCAAAAGCTTTGACCCTTCTGCATTTCTTGCCGTAGGGGATATCGCGGAAGTTCGGGGCGGCCGATTCAAGAAAAAAGATATTCACTAATCATTCACCTGCTTTTTGCTTCAAACAATTGGCAAAAAGATAAAAAAAGCTGAAGGGATAATCCCCTTCAGCTTTTTTTATACAGTCTTAATAGTTTCTTGGATTGTTGATTGCTTGAAGCATTCTGGTGCCGGGTTTCATCTCGCTGCTACATAACGGACAAACGTGTTCATCATTACTTGTAAAGTTATCGCGAATCCAACCTTTGCAATCTTCTGATGTACATTCCCACACCTTTGTTTCTTCAGGAATGATTTCTTCCGTATTATTTCTTCTATACATGTATCTCACTCCTTAGAATTGAATTGACTTCGTCATGCATAACAGATCACAAGCCATAAAGATAAAAGAAGAATAGATGGCGATTAATCTAAATAGTGAGTAAATACCCATTCGCTTAACCATTGATTATTGTTCATTACACCCAAATTTTCCGAGTGGAAAGAACTTAAGATTACGACATGAATTTTTAATATCTCAGTAACCATTATATCATATATATGCTTTTTATATTTGAGTAAAGATTCTAAAGTAGAAATGATTCCTTAAATCTCATTAAATGAAACACAGCCCCTGACTTACCCTTCAAGATAATAGAGACTGCGCTGTTCAAGAATCCATTCCATATGGTTCTTCCTGCTCGATCGGATAAACAATTCAAAGCGAATCGAGCATGAGAGTAATTTTAGTGCCAAAACCTAAAACAATGAAAGCCCTGCCTCTCTCCCATCCATACGGTTCCTAGACCGTGCCTGCGAGAATCAGATAAAAGCTTGTAAGTACATGTTTATTAATTAAAACCGTCCGTAATTCCAATTGGGAAAATTAAATTCCAAAAGATAAATGGTACATAGAAGTAAGTTAATGAAGAACAGAAATGGATCGAGGAAAATACTTGGTAATAAGATGTATTTCATTTTTCTAGATGTGTTTAACTTGTTTCTACTCCATCATGAAAATGATGGAAAATTATTTTATTAATAAAAATGTTACTTTAAATTACCCTCCAGCGTTTTCTTAACAACAMTGAAATTATATCTTATCATATATATTTATATATGTAAAGCATTAAACCAGATTGTACTCTCACTCTGGCATATTTCTTTCAAGCAAAAAAAATAAAGAGGCATAATTCACCTCTTTTATTTAAATGCATTATACTCATTTTCAATTTTTGGGAGTTCCCTGACTTCCTCGACTAATTGACTACCGCACATTGGGCAATCATAGTTTTCCGATGCAAAATCTTTTCTCATCCAACCATTACAATCTGCTGATCCGCACGCATATACTATCGTATCTTCCATAACGATTTCTGGTTCCTCTGAATTCTTTTTACCAAAATACATGAGCAACCTCCTCTTTTTTATATAAAGACTCTGATTAAGGGCGCGAAATCCACCTTTTTATCATTCCTAGTATACGCATTAAACCAAATTCTTATTTATTCATTGAAAAAATATTCCAAAAGCCTAATCACCTATGCGTTTTCCAATCCTGCTTTAACCAAGATCGCTTTAATCATAAAGTAGGAAAAGTGCTCAGGTAAGGCTTCTTTTAGCGGTTTTAGTTTTTCAGAATCCAATTGTTTCGCAGTTTCCAATACAAGGTCATACTCTTTATCCGAGAAAATCCCTTCCCATTTGATATCCAAATGTTCCTCTGCACACTTTAATAAATGATTTTCAATTGAAAGAGAAGACAGACCTCTCATTGTCCCGATTTCCTTGATTGATTTGCCTTCCTGATATAAGCGATAGCTTTCTAAATGTGATGGCGTATTGCTTCTCTTTACTGCTTCCTTTGTAACCATTATATTCGTTTCTAATTCAGGATGTGCCTGTACATAATGGGAAATTCCTTCTAGGAACACGGCGCCGAAGCGTTCGAACTTCTGGGTGCCCACCCCTTTTACTTCTAGGAATTCCTGTTCTGTTTTCGGCAGTTTGACGGCCATATCTTTCAAAGATGCATCGGAAAAAATAATGAATGGTGGTACATTTTCCTTACCTGCCAATTCTTTTCTTAACTGTCTCAACTCATTGAATAACCCATGATCTACACTGATGCTGCTTACTTTTTTTATTTCCTTACGCAGGACCTTTTTCTGTCCCAATAGCACTTCCCTTCCAGCATTGGTCACTTTAAGGACTGGAAATTGGCCCCCGGTCATTTCGATATACTGTTTTGCTGTAAGGAAATCAATGAAATCACCTACATCCTTTGCAGATTGATTATTGATGATTCCATAGGTGGAAAGCTTCTGAAAGCCGAACTCTTCAATTTTCTTATTTCGTGATCCCGTAAGCACTTGGGAGATCATCGTTTTACCGAATCGCTCACCCATTCGCAACATGCATGAAAGGACCATCTGTGCTTGTGTAGTTACTTCAATAGAGTCACGTTTATCTGTACAATTTTCACAATGACCGCAATCCTCAGGATTTTCCTCTCCAAAGTATTGAAGAATGAAGGCTTGCAAACACCCTTCAGTAAAACAATAATCCTTCATTTTGTTCAACTTCTTCAATTCCTGTGATTGCCACTCCTGGGAAGGGTTTGATTGATCAATCAGAAAACGCTGAATCTGCATATCCTGGGGGGAATACAAAAGGATGCATTCACTCTCCAAACCATCCCTTCCTGCACGACCTGCTTCCTGATAATAACTCTCCATGTTCTTTGGAGTTTGGTAATGAATGACGTATCTGACATTAGACTTATCGATTCCCATCCCAAATGCAGATGTCGCTACCATTAAAGGAACGTCATCACGAATGAATTGGTCTTGCTGTTCCGAACGGTCTTGTTCATTCATGCCAGCATGGTATCGACCTGTCTTGAATCCGGCTTTATTAAGCTTGGCATGCAACGAATCGACTTCTTTCCTAGTGGCTGCATATATGATACCCGACTCATTCTTGTTTTTCTCTATATAGCGCATTAAAAAACGTCCGCGGTTTTCTTCTTTCACAACGGAAAAGAACAAGTTATCTCTTGAAAATCCCGTTGATATTGTATGCTGCCCTGATATTCCGAGCGACTGACAAATATCATCGGTTACATGCGGTGTGGCTGTTGCCGTTAATGCCAGTACAGTAGGAGCTGATGGCATGTTTTTCAATAAGGTCTTGATTTTTAAATAGCTTGGTCTGAAGTCATGGCCCCATTGAGATATGCAATGGGCTTCATCAATGGCCACCAATGAAATGTCCACATTAAATAAATCCTGTTGAAATGCAGCATTTTCCAAACGTTCCGGTGCCACATAAACCAACTTATATCTTCCTTGCTTAATATCGTTCATTCTATTGGATGATTCTAACCCCGAAATGGAGCTATTAAGAAATGTGGCATCAATCCCGTTTTGTTCGAGGGCATCTACTTGGTCCTTCATCAAGGAAATAAGTGGGGATATCACGAGTGTTACACCAGGTAACAAGAGGGCCGGGATTTGGTAACATATTGATTTACCTCCGCCAGTAGGCATGATTCCCGCTGTGTTTATTCCTCCCAACACCTGTTCGATAATCTGTTCCTGACCTTTTCGGAATGACTCATAACCAAAATATTCCTGTAAATATTCACGTGCTTTTTCCATCAATTTACTACTCCTCCTATTTACCTTGTAAGGATCGGTAAGGATCTATTTCTTTCATTGTACCTGCTTTTCCCGTGAACCAAAAGGACAAAAAGAGTAGACACATTAAATCTCCGTGTCTACTCTTTTCGATATATAAACATGTTTTGCATGGATGAATTAATTCAAGACTTGCAATTTAACGTTTTTAACGCCCCAATTCACGGCATCCTTTTCGTTAGGTATAAAAATGTCCACTCTATTTCCTTTGATAGCACTGCCCGTATCTGCTGCCGTTGCGTAGCCATAACCCTCTATATAAACTTTCGATCCAAGTGGAATGACTGAAGGGTCCACGGAAATTACTTTAGCATCTGGATTAGCTTTCAAGTCGACCCCTGTGGCTGTTGTACCGCTGCAGCCTTGACAATCAGCCGTATAGGCAGTTGCTCTAACAGTTATCTCTTTTTTAATTCCTGCTTGATCCTTGGATTCATTGTTTGTTTCAGCTGGTTCCGATTGTTCTGCTGGCTTTGACTGTTCAACTGGCTTTGATTGTTCTTCTGGCTTTGACTGTTCAACTGGCTTTGATTGTTCTTCTGGCTTTGATTGTTCAACTGGCTTTGATTGTTCAACTGGCTTTGATTGTTCTGCTGGCTTTGATTGTTCTGCTGGTGCAGCTTGCTCTGATTTTTGCTCAGGCCCAACACTCGCCGCTTCGACTTTGTTAGCCGCTGGTTTAATGACCAATTCTTGATCAGGATGGATTGTATCTGAATTTAAACCGTTCCAGGATTTAATATCATTTACTGCTACATCATATTTGTCTGCAATTTCCGATAATGTGTCTCCTGACTTGACTTTATAATGCTCTTCTTGAGAAATATGTAAGGTTCCTCCGGCATAAATCATGTCTGAAGACAAATCGTTCCAAGACTTAATATCTTCTATTGATACTTTATATGTTTGAGATATCCCCCATAATGTGTCTCCATCTTTCACTTTGACATCTTCTGCATGAACCGGAATTGTGAAAGCACCGGATATTGCAGCCGCTGCCGCTAACGATAAGATTGATTTTTTCATATGTTGTTACCTCCTTGTGAGCTGCTTTATAAGCTAACGAGTTCAATCTTAACATAGTTTTTTTCTATACAAAGAACAAACAGATAAAGAATAGATGACAAACATCACAGGAAGATAACGGGACTATAACAAGGTGTTTTAATATTCTGAAAACACATCTTTTCCCAGCTATCTCCCACATCATACTAATGGAGTCATATTATGTATTACCCAAGCATAATAATTAGAGGCTACATCTATACAAAGGAGGTATTTTTTTGACTCGCGAAAAGACTTTTACCTTAGTTAAATCATACAAACCTTTCCATAGTAAATTCGATCCGTGCCCGCCTATTGGGAGAAAGTATTTCAGGACACCTCCTAATTTGTATATTAATTTTCAACCGCCGAATTTGGAGCAGTTCACACCGGAGGAAGCTTTGAAATACGGTACACTTTGGAAGTTCTTTTATGATTTCTATGATAATCCATATCGGGAAAGGGAGACGTAAATGAATAAGAAACTGGATGATGAATATTATCAGCTGCTTGAACAAATACAGGCTGCGGATTTCGTACTTGTCGAGTTGACTCATTATTTGGATACACATCCTAATGACCAGCAAGCATTACAGCAATTCAATCAATTTCATGAATATTCCAAACAATTGAAATCGGTTTTTGAGCCTAAATACGGTCCCTTATTGGGTTTTGGAAACAGTCCAGGCGGTGAAAATAAATGGGAATGGGGCCAAGGCCCTTGGCCCTGGCAGGTATAAGGAGAGATATCTATGTGGGTGTATGAAAAGAAACTGCAATATCCAGTTAAAGTAAGAGACTGTAATCCTAGATTGGCAAAATATTTAATAGAACAATACGGAGGGGCTGATGGTGAATTGGCTGCAGCACTCCGTTACTTAAATCAACGATATACAATACCCGATAAAGTCATCGGATTACTTACGGATATCGGAACAGAAGAATTCGCTCACCTAGAAATGATTGCCACCATGGTTTATAAGCTTACAAAGGACGCCACACCACAGCAGATGGTTGCAGCAGGTCTTGGCGAACATTATGCGAATCATGATGGTGCACTTTTCTATCAAAATGCAGCAGGCGATCCATGGACAGCCACATATATCCAAGCTAAAGGCGATCCTATTGCTGATTTATATGAAGATATTGCCGCTGAAGAGAAAGCTCGTGCAACCTATCAATGGTTGATTGACATCTCAGATGACCCGGATATCAATGATTCACTAAGATTTTTAAGGGAAAGAGAGATTGTACATTCCATGAGGTTCAGGGAAGCTGTAGAAATCCTAAAAGAGGACAAAGGGAAAAAAAAGTTTTTTTAATAAAATTCAAATAGAAAAGGCAACGGAAAAGCTTCCGCTGCCTTTTTGTCATTTACGGTCTGAAGAATATGTCCATCCATCTTCCTGGTAAATCTTCTCTTCTTTCATCAGTTTGCCGAGAGCACGTTTGAACGCTCCCTTGCTTAAACCGAAGTGAAACTGGATATCATCAGGTGGTGTTTTGTCACCATAAGGCATAGCACCGCCACGATTCATTAAATAAGTGAAAATGACATCAGCATCTTCCCCCATTAAATCTTGTTTAAAGGGAAATAAAGAAACGTTTAGCGTTCCATCTTCTTTACTATCAATGACGCGCCCTTCAACTAATTCACCAAGACGTGGCTCCTCCTTGCGTTCACTTTCGTGAATGAAGCAGCGATATCCTTCTTCGGAAACAAAGAAAGACCCAACCATAAGCAAACGATAGACATTTCCCTTAACAGTGGTGTTACGGACTCCTTTTAAAGGAGCTTTTACAGCAATCTCCTGGATTACATCCTCCGTAGCAAGTTTACCAAACAGGCGGTCATTGCGATCTGTCTTAAGGGATACATATAGACGATCACCAATCTCAGGCCATAAACGATCAATATTCGGTAGGTCATCAAGGGATACAAGTATATCTTTGGAAAGGCCGATGTTCACAAAAACACCAAGTTTCCTTTTCACATTGACAACTTCCGCCCAACCATACTGATCAATCTGAATTTCGGGAATCTTCATTGTGGCTGTTAGCCTTGCTTGTTTATCGTGGTAGATGAACACAGTAACTTCATCACCAAGCTCAAGTTCCGTTCCTTCATTCATTTCACTATGATGAAGTAAGACATCTTCTGAACCATCAGTTAAAAACCATCCGAAATCAGCCTTACGTTCCACTTCTAACTCTACAGCCAAACCGGCCTGAATTTTTTGCATGTATATAAATCCTCCTGTAACTTACCTTTACCTACAATTGTACCCAATTATTTATTTTTCCAACATATTTGAATTTATCATTTTTTTGTTGTTCTGTATACCCATTACGGTTTTTTATTTTTTAACCCATGTCATCTTCGTGGAAGGCATCACATGGACCAGAATCTGCCTTTGTTACCATTACTGAACAAGGTATGCATAATTACTTTGGATAATTGCCTCGGTTTATATGGTTTAACTAAAAAACCCTTAAATCCCAATGAAATACCCTTTTCCCTTTCATCAAGTCCGTCGTTACAAAAACGGGAAGCTCATTCTAGTCACTAGATCCTTTAACTCCCTCAGGATTGCCCAGCCGTCCATTTCTCCCTCTTCAAGAAGGATATCTAGTACAATGGCATCCGGAGGTGAGGTTTTTAGCTTTTGAAATGCCTTTCTTCCACTATTAAAATAGCTAACGTGGAAGCCACTTTCCATCAAATCATATTTGAGCAGTTCCGCCAAAGTTATTATCATCTTCAATGACCATAATATCATAGCTCAGTATTCTTGACTGTCCATCATTGTTGAGACCCACTTCTATCTGGGTTACTCTAGCTAATGATATGGTAAATGTACTTCCATGTCCGTAATTGAGAAAACACCGTAACATATCCGCCGTGTGACTTTATGACTTCATCAACAATGGCTAATCCAAGGCCAGTTCCCCCAATCATCCGGCGATCTGAATTATCGACCCTATAAAATTTCTGGAATAAATGCGGCAGTGATTCTTTTGGGATGCCAAGCCCCTCATCCTTGATATCAATGAAAAGCATATCGTCCCAGCTATATGCACGGATAGAGACCCTGCCCCCATCCGGCGAATATTTGATTGAATTGCTAAAAAAGGTTGGAAAAGCCTTGTTCGATTTTTAAGTGATCACCTAAGATCATTATATCCTTGGTTTCGATTTTGAGTCGGATATCATGTTGTACTGTATTTATTTCTAAATGTTCAATTACTTTTTGAATTAATGGTATGATTTCTACATTTTTTTCATATATCTGTTTACCGGACTCCATCCTTTGAACACCCAGGAAATCATTGATAAGTGCGGTAAGTCTTCTTGCTTCATTGTAGATTGTCTGTACATATTTTGTCTGTCTTTCGGATTTCATGGGTTTGTCAGCATCAATTCGGTAAAACCATGGACGCTTGCAAGCGGTGTTCTTAATTCATGACTAACTGTACTGACAAATTCGGACTTCATTTGATCCACTTCATCTTCTTTTGCAATATCACGATAAACCAAAATTGTCCCAAAACCTTAGTCATAATTAGCCGGTTAAGCTTTTACTCCCATAATTTCATACTTAGGTATTTCGGTGATATAATTTATTGATTAACTGAAAGGAAAAAGAAAACATTCATGACAAAAAAATTGTATTACACGTCCACCATGACTTCCGAATGGGATACCAATATCCGGGAGTCCGTTGAAGAAAATGGCTTTTACTACATCACTCTTGAAGAAACCGCTTTTTATCCAGAAGGGGGCGGACAGCCTTCAGATACTGGCAAAATAGAAGGAATCACTGTTCTGGATATTATAAAAAGCAATGATGGGAAGATCCTTCATAAGACTGAGAGACGGCCAAGTTCAGAGATAGTTCACTGTGAGCTGGATTGGCCCCGCCGCTTCGATCATATGCAACAGCATAGCGGCCAGCATTTACTCTCTGCAGTCTGTGTCGAACTGTTTGACTCGAATACGGTCAGCTTTCATCTTGGAAAGGATTATTTAACGATCGATATAACGTCCGAATTTAAATGGACTGAAGTACATACGGCGGCAGTTGAAAAGCAGGCTAATCAATATATTATTGAGAATCGCGAAATACATGCATATTACGTGACAAAGGAGCAATTACAGACACTTCCTGTCGTTAAAATGCCTACTGTGTCCGAAAATATCCGTATTGTTGAAATAGAAGGGATTGAGTATAACCCTTGCGGCGGAACCCATGTAGCTCGAACCGGTGAGATAGGCTTAATAAAGATTTTCAAAACGGAGAAGCAGAAAGATAATACCCGCCTCTATTTTAAGTGCGGCTTCAGGGCATTGAACGAATTTTCCGAAAGTCTTGGTATTCTTTCAGCCTTATCGAATAAATTCAATACCGGACGTACAGAGATATTGAATAGGGTGGAGAAACTGGAGAATGACTATAACAAGCTACTATCGGTAAATGAAAACTTAAAACTTGAAAATGCAAACTTTCTTGCTGACTCTTTGATTGCAGAAAATGCAGAGGGATTCATCTCTCATATATTCGAAGATAGCCCAATGAAAGATCTGCTTTACCTTGCAGGTACGATTGTAAAAAAGGAAAAGGTTACCGTATTATTAGCATCACGTAAGGAGCAAAAGGTGATTCTTTCGCACAGTGGGTCCTTCCCCTTACATTGCGGAAAATATTTTAAAGCTGAACTCAGTTCGTATAATGGGAAAGGCGGAGGGAGCGAACAGACTGCACAAGCAGGTTTTGCGTCACAAAATGACCTAATGGCATTTTACCAATACACAGTTGAAAGATTTAGCCAAAATTCAGGTGAATAAAACCTCTGCGATATGGATAATGCCCATTCGTGAAGAACACAGAATTTATTTTTTTCAGAATTAGAAGAGAGAGGACAAATTGTGCCCTCTCTCTTTTTATACTTCTATCTTTAATTTCCGTAACCCTTGTTCTTCAATATGAATATGATATTTTTCTTCGAGCTCCAGGATACGTTTAAAGGCTTCCTCCTGATTATATTCATGGTTTTGCGATTCTTCGGCAAACTCTTTTCTTGCCAAATGATAGGCAAGCTTATCCCTGAATACTCCTTCTTCATATTCATCTATGACTTCATGAAGTTGATCCTCCAATTCCCTGCTTAAATCATATATTTCGTATTCCTTCAAAAACTGGACTCCTTCCATGCCGAAATCTTTGGCAAAGGAATTGAGATACTGTTCAACCTCACTGAATTCTTTATTATTTTCAGTATCGGAAGCAACCCAATATCCGTACTGAACCATTTTGAATAATGTTTCAAACTGTTTCTTGGTAAAATTGATTTTCATTGTCCATTAACCCCTTTTCCGGTTCCTTACACCAAAAAGAATAAACCGCAATGGAACAAAAGTCCAATGCAGTTTATTCTCAATCGAATATTTCGGTTACAGAAAAATAAGCTGCTTTTTCCGTATCTATGACATAATGGCAATCGCCTTTAACCAAATTATAATAACGGTGCTTTTGAATATTTGAAATCATTTGAGTTGAGTCATCTCCTTCTACCTCATGCTCTATTTCTTTGCCTCCCGGAAAATAAAAACCAACTTTCAATTTCATCATTCTCATCCTTCCCTTCATCTGCTTGAATCTCTCTTTTATTTCTTATCCTTTATCATGAAGTTATAAACATAAATTAAATGCTTATTCACTTTTTCCATGATATTCTAGAAAAAAACACTAAAACCAGAAGGTGTCTTTAATGAAAATCAGGAGAGCCATAGAAGAAGATGTAAATGGAATAGCAAATGTACATATAAACAGCTGGCAAACGACTTATAAAGGCATCCTCCCGGATCAATACTTGTCTTCCTTGAATCTGGAAGCCAGAAGGAAAAACTGGTTAAGAAATTTAAAGATGCTGCATAATGCCACTTTTGTTGCGGAAAATGCCCATGGGGAAATCATCGGTTTCGCTGCGGGCGGACCTGAACAAACGAATGATCCGCATATTCAAGGTGAAGTATATGCCGTCTATATTTTAAAAGAGTATCAACGGAAGGGATTCGGCCGAAAAATGATAAAAGCGGTCATACATGAACTTATTAAAATGGAACATAAGAATTTAATAATCTGGGCATTAAAGGATAATCCTTCATGCGGTTTTTACAAGGCGCTCGGCGGTCAAGTAATAGCTGAAAAAACTGTTAAAATGGCTGGCATCGAGCTCATCGAGGTCGGTTTTGGATGGCAAGATATTAAGGATATCCTTTTGCATTTGTGAGCGTACCCGGAGGATGGTTACATCCCATCTTCCACCTCTCATGTCTCAATTAAGAAAGCATTTTTCTCATTACCCAAAAAATAAAGTCGGTGCAATGGTCTTGTCATTGTTACGTATAGCAGTTTAATATCAAGCTCATTTTCACGGCGATACGCTTCTTCCAGGGATATTGCAAATACGACATCGAATTCCAGGCCTTTAGCTTGATATGAAGGAACAATTAATGTTTTATCTTTAGGAATGTTTCCCGCTTCATCTACTAAATGAAAGCTTTGATGGAATGCACTTAGTTTCTCGTTTGCCAGTTTGCAATCTTTCATCGTTTTGGCAATAACGGCAAACGTTTTAAATCCCTCTCCTTTAAGGCTTTCAATAAGTTCGATTAGCTCTTCTTCCCACCCTTTCTTTTCAATGGAAATGAATTCCGGATCCCTGCCATGACGGACTACAGGTTCAACTTCCGGGAAATCGTAGGTTAACAACTTAAGAATCCGGTTAGCTTGTTTCATTATTTCAACAGTGGTTCTATAGCTTTTTTGTAATTCAGTGTACGTCGCCCGCGGGAAAATACGATGGTGGACCTCATCCCATGTTTGTAACCCCCGGTATGAATGGATGCCTTGTGCCAGGTCACCTACTAGTGTGAACATATCCGTATCCACTGCTGTTTTGAGTGCCTGTAACTGCATGAAACTATAATCCTGAGCCTCATCAATGACGACATTTTTTGCTTTATTTTCTTTGTCGACACCAAAAAGCCGCTCCTGAAGATATAATAATGCACCTAAGTCCTCCATCTCATAGCTTTTATCAGAAAATAATTTATGATTATACTCACATAAAGCACTTGCATCTTCAAAAGTAAGTTTACCATTACTATACGAGGCCAACCGCTCCGGATCTTGATATAATTCCTGATAGTAAAGTAGAAGATCTTTATTTTTGAATTGCTTAAAATAGCCTTTTACAGAAGAACGGATCGCTTTTTGGATCTGTCCGATCCTTTCCTCTTTTTTATCGAGGCATTTTGTAACAAATTCCTTGCGTATGTCTGGATCTATATTCTTAATGAGAGCCTTCTCAATTTTAGCCTCATAAAAATCAAGAACACGATCAAGCATTATTTTCTTTTTCAATTTAACTTCATTTTGTAAAATGGCCTTCAGTTTGTCCAGCCTGCCGTATAACGGTAAATACCAATAATCCTCTTCCAATAATCTAATGAACTTCTTAGCGGAATAGAGGCGATATTTATCACAATAGAAATCTGCATCCGGATGAAAACCCCTGAAAATATCCTTTACATATTCGTCCAAAATATATTTAAATACGGGGGAGCCCTTTAGACCTGATATCCAGACAGCGGACTTTATTTCTTCATCATCCTTTTCCAGCATTCGAGTTAGTTTATCATCAGGCACAAGCTTCACTTGCTTTCCTATCGCTGCCTGCACATATTCGGAAAATGTGAATTGTTTTACTTTTTCAACACCTAATTCAGGTAATGCTTCAGATATGTAATCAATGAACACCCGGCTCGGGGCAAGAATCATTAATTGTCGCGGATCGAACAAGTCTTTATAGTGGTAAATGAAATAAGAAATCCTATGTAAAGCAATTGTCGTTTTACCACTGCCCGCTGCGCCCTGAACAATGATAGGTTTATTCAAATCTGCACGAATGATTTTATTTTGTTCTTCCTGGATCGTTGTAATGATATCTGTCAACCGATTGCTGGAACTTTTAGAGAGAGATTCCTGCAACAATTCATCCGTCGTTGTTAGATCAATGTCCCTTACCTCTTCCAAGACACCTTCTTCAATCATTAATTGTCTCTTTAAAGTGATGTTCCCGCTAAACGTTTCCCCTTCCGCCTCATATTCAATTTCACCAATCCGTCCCTCATAGTAAAGGTTTGCAATTGGTGAACGCCAATCTACGATGATCTGTTCCTGGCTTTCCCTCTGATAAAGGGACGTTTTTCCGAAATAAAGCACTTCCCCTCTTTCACCATCATTCCTTTCAAAATCCACTCTTGCAAAGTAGGGCTTTTTACTTGCTTTACGTAAACTTTCAAGTTCAGCTTTGGACATTTCAAAAAAGTTGGCTGTCGTCAACAATTGAGAATATAAGCCGGATTCAGACCAATCGGCATCACCAAAAGCTTCTTGCATATTCCGCTGAAATTGATCTTTGCTTGTTTCTGATGTTTTGATGACTACATCTATGTAACGTTTGGTAAAATCCAGCCGCTGTCGTTCCAGTTCAAAATCAGGGTGACTTCCCAATATAACCACTCTCCCTTCCTCGTTTATTTTTAAAAACCGATGCTAAGATGAAATGGACATTTATACTATCAGAAAACCCAATGGTTGACAAATGTGGACACATAGAATTATATAGTTGAAATTAACTTTTTTAGAAGGAAAATCTGAATGCTTTTCAGAAAATACGAAATAGACATATTTAATTATTACATCTCTAAAAATGTCATTTCCATTCTGGAAGTAGGAAGTTTATTTTCATTTCTTCCTCTGGACAATTCTCTTCTCTTATTCATTATGATATGCAGTGTATTTATTGTATATCAAAAAGATGTTAGACCCATCAATCAGGCGATCCCTGATCGTGCATTAAGGTTTAATGCTTAATGGGCCAATCATGATTTTCAGGGAAATGACCTTACCAAGTAATTAGTCAACACAAAAAAGCACTTCCCCTAATAGGGGAAGTGCCCAGCTAGACCTTTCTTCCACAAAGGTCATCAATTCTTAACATAAATAACGATAATTTAATGTTTCATTGGAATCTCATGTTATATACTTAGATTACAATTAAATAATTTTCTTACGAAAGTGGGTACCGTCATGGAAATAAATGAGAGACAACCAATACTATCCCCTAAATTAATCCATGAACTTGAAATTTTATCATCTAAAACAAATATGTCTATCCCTGAATTATTAGAAATATCTGTAGTATCACTGCTAGAAAAGGTGAATAATACCAAAGAAGTGAATGTTGGACTTAATAATAAGGAAATGATTTTAAGGAATAAAATCATCATTAATCAAAATAGAGAAGTTCTGAATAACCAAAGCACTTGACCATATAGGTAAAGTGCTTTTCTGTTCCTTTACATTTACAATGTATGAACAACACCCGATTACTCCACTGACATGTGTGCTAAATGATCGTATTCATGACCTTAAAAAACACCTTAACTGCCATTATGTTAAATTGATTATTGATTAGATATTCTAACGTGGTTTCCAATGTAATATTTATTCCTCATTATGTAATTCCCCACCAATACAATCAGTAAATTCCTTTGCCCTGTTTATATTGAATGAAAATACACCTAGAGTTCATTCAAGGGTTTCCCATGAAAAATCATATCCGTTTGAATTTGTAATTTCGCATTAAAAAAAGCAGCTATTAAACTGCTTATCAATCTTTATGGTTTATTTGATGTCACGTATGTACCAGCTATGAAATCATGTATGGATCTATGATCTTTTCTTAATCCAACCATGAATGCACTGACAATATACCCTATCCCTAATGTAACGGCATAAACTAAAGTAGCAACAAAATTCCTCATTAGCATTGTGCCTATGCCTAATTTTTTACCGTCCACCCTTACTATGCGTATACCCAAAATCCTTTTACCCACTGTATAGCCATACCATAGTATCGGGGCAATCAGCAAGTAAAGAAAGTTGACAAACGTTGAAAAGTTTTCGTTTTCCCAATCACTGGTAATTAACCCGAAAATTATCGCTACTGGTGCAGATACTATTAAGAAATCCAAAAATCCTGCTAAAAAACGTTTCCAAAACCCTACAGAATCGCTCATATATCCCCCTCCTTTTGCATTAGTTACAGTTACCTATATTACCAATTATAAGGTTAATATGTAATGAGCCTTTATACTCATAATTTTTTTCTACAAAAAATATAGAACTTACATTACAGCCAATACTTGTTCTTCAATATTAAACTCCTGAGTAATTTTTGCTTATAAACGTTTGTTTTTGCTAATCTAACTTTAATTTTCCTACGAAATAAGATACAATTTAATGAACGGCATTTAATAAATTAATGGATATAAACTGCTGTTTGAGTGAATCAGCGTAAAACTAGTGCAACAAAGTGTTGGAAACGTTGAAACAAAAGATTTTGGAGGAATGTAAATAAATGATTACTGTAAATAATGTTGGTTTACGATATGGCGATCGTAAACTGTTTGAAGATGTTAATATAAAATTCACGCCTGGTAACTGCTACGGTCTGATTGGTGCAAATGGGGCGGGTAAATCGACGTTCTTAAAAATCCTTTCCGGTGAAGTTGAAGCACAATCCGGTGATGTCCATATGGGGCCTGGCGAACGCCTTGCCGTTCTAAAACAAGATCACTTCGCTTTTGAAGAAGAAGAAGTCCTTAAAGTTGTCATTATGGGACATGAAAGATTATACGAAGTCATGCAAGAAAAAGATGCCATCTATATGAAGGAAAACTTCACGGACGAAGATGGAATGAAAGCCGCCGAACTTGAAGGTGAATTTGCCGAATTAAACGGCTGGGAAGCTGAACCTGAAGCTTCCATCCTCTTAAAGGGCCTTGGCATTGCAGAAGACCTTCATACAAAGAAAATGGCCGAATTGAACGGTGGGGACAAAGTTAAAGTATTGCTTGCCCAGGCACTGTTCGGTAAACCGGATGTTCTTTTACTGGATGAGCCTACCAACCACTTGGACTTAAAAGCGATCAAATGGCTGGAAGAGTTCTTAATCAACTTCGAAAACACTGTTATCGTAGTTTCCCATGACCGGTACTTCCTTAACAAAGTTTGTACACATATCGCGGATCTCGATTTCGGTAAAATCAAGGTTTATATCGGGAACTATGACTTCTGGTATGAATCAAGCCAGCTTGCCCTTAAACTGACTCAAGATGCCAATAAGAAAAAAGAAGAAAAAATCAAAGAGCTTCAAAATTTCATCGCCCGTTTCAGTGCCAATGCATCCAAATCGAGCCAGGCGACATCCCGTAAGAAATTATTGGACAAAATCAGCTTGGATGACATACAGCCTTCTTCGCGCCGCTATCCATATGTCGGCTTTACACCTGAGCGTGAAATCGGGAACGACCTGCTTCGTGTAGATGGAATCTCGAAAACGATCGATGGCATAAAAATATTGGATAACGTCAGCTTCACGATGAATAAAGGCGACAAGATTGCATTTGTCGGTAAAGATGAGATTGCTAAAACAACCATGTTCAAAATCTTGGCAGGTGAAATTGAACCGGATAGCGGCTCATTCAAATGGGGCGTTACGACCTCTCAGGCATATTTCCCTAAGGATAATGCCGAATTCTTTGAAGGTGTCGATTTAACACTAGTCGATTGGCTCCGTCAATATTCTCCTAATGACCAGAGCGAGAGCTTCCTGCGCGGTTTCTTGGGCAGAATGTTATTCTCTGGTGATGAAGTCACCAAAAAGGCAAGTGTCCTTTCAGGGGGCGAAAAAGTCCGCTGTATGCTTTCTAAAATGATGTTAAGCGGTTCGAACGTCCTTATGCTTGATGAACCTACTAACCATCTAGACTTAGAGTCGATTACGGCGCTGAACAACGGTTTGATCAGCTTTAAAGGATCGATGATCTTCTCCTCTCATGATCATCAGTTCATCCAAACTGTGGCGAACCGTATCATTGAACTTACACCAAAAGGAACAATCGATAAGCAAATTAGTTATGATGAGTACCTTGAAAATAGCCAATTGCAAAAACAAGTGGCAGAAATGTATAAATAAGAAGTTTGTTATATGCGGCACATCCTTATGGGATGTGCTTTTTTCGTTTGCGATCTTTCCTACAGTTGTTTCCAGCCTTTAATGCATTAAAGGTATAAAAAACAGTCTGCAATAAATATAATGATATTCCCCGAAATATGAACACTGAATAATTTAATGGATAACAAGGTATATTGGTAAGAAAGGAGTGAGTTAAAATTGGATGGTCATTTAGTGAAAAATATCTTTGAGGATACAGGATACCTTTTTTTATATAATAAATTCAGTTATCAATTTTATGTATCCGGATTGTTCGACTTAGTGGATCAAGAAAAAATAATTTCGGATTTTTTACATACTTATGGCTTCGATGATAAAAACCCACTCTTTTTTGACGACTTTTCCTTTTACTTCAATTGTTTTCATTATTCCCACCAAAAACAAACGATGATGAATTACTTGAAAACAGACTATGACGAACATATTTGTTAAGTATATAAGGCCAGATAAACTGATCATGCCTTTTATTAGCGAAAACCATTCAAAAAACACCAAAAAGTACAGTACTTACTGATTTAAGTCAAAGGGAAATACCAATTTTATCAAGGTACAGAGGAAGGAAAGTTAGTACAATAAAAATTGAACTACCAAACGCTACATTTTCCCATTTTTTCAAATTGTCTTGCCACCTTTAATTTTTCAAATTCTAAACAACGAACTTCTCAGCAGCAGTTAAAATCATTTCTTTTTCAGAGCCTSCCTTTCTAGCTCTTCCAGTTTTTTAAGGAAGTCATTTTCTGCTTCAAGGAATCTGATTCTCGCCTCTGCCTTCCTAAGTTGGTCCTCTGCAGACTGTGGCTTAGAAGTGGGGCGTGATGTACTTCCTTTTCCACGGCGTTCCGTAAGGAAGCCTTCCTCACCAAACCTTTCAAAGGTAATACGCCCGCGCTGTAGACAACGTTTAGGTTGTTTCTTTCCAATTATTTCGAGATTAAATCCCTGGTCAATGAATTTGAGAGGGAGATTTCCCCTTTTTATATTCCTAAACAGCTTTTGTCTTAAATTCCGGACTATAGGAAATAGATCGCTCGGAAGCACCAATGATATTTGGATTCTTTTCAAGTTCTTTAATCTGAAATTCAGTATATATTCTTACTCATGGAAACCCCCGTCCATACTCACCCGGATAAGGGGGCTGTTGACAAAATGGGGGGAGGGCTTTTGCACCTTCCCCATTTTGATTTTTATCGTTAATTGCTGTTTATTTATTATTTTTCTTCACTTTTTTGTAGCTAGTTCATTACTTTTATCATTCGTTTTAAGTTTAATGCCAACGCCGAAAAGAGGCATTGTTCATGGATTTTTTGAATGCCCCTCTTATATGTCTTATATAAATTGTGCTTTATTTTCATGGTGCCTAATGAGCCTTCACACCAGATTCTTCTTAGTTTTTGAACCAGTTTGTAACCACTTGTTTTTGTCCTTTTCATGTTTTCTATAGTTCATGGGCGATGGGGCGTGATATGGTTCTTATGGTCGCTGTTTTCCCGAAGCATTCCACTCTGAGATGACAGACTTTACAGTCATTGGTTTTTGCCGAATAGGTCTTGTAATTTGTTTCGCCACTTCTCATTAAATGTGTAAAGACTAGTTCCTTCTTGAACAACCGCTTATATAAACTAAAAATCGCGATGCACCTAGACTCCCTAAGCCAGGTGTACCGCGATTTTTTCACATTCCGAAACAATACGATGAAGACTAAATCTTATATATATCCTCTTCGTTTGGTAGAGAAGAAATCGCTCCTACCTTCGTACACACGACGGCACCTACTTTATTTGCAAAAAGAATGATCTCTTTAAGTTTACTAAAATCACTAAGAATTGTGTCATAGGACTCAAGATTTGCAAATTGAAATAAAGCAGCACCGACAAATGCATCACCAGCACCAGTTGAGTCAATTGAATTTACTTCGACGCTGTTTATTACACTCATTCCACTTCCATTTGAAAGAAGAGTGCCTTCCCATCCAAGGGTAACAGCCACTATTTTTGCCCCTAAATGATGGAGCATTGCTATTCCATCATATTTATCCCTTTTTCCCGTGATTAGTTCAAGCTCTACTTCGCTAACTTTTACAAAGTCAGCCATTGATATACCCTTTCTGGCTAAACTAATAAATTCAGCCACTCTATTTTTCCATAAATCATGTCGGAAGTTAGGGTCAAACGATAGAAATATCCCCCTATTTTGTGCAAATTCCATTGCCTTTAAATAAGTTGTTTTAAAAGGGTTTTCCAGAAATGCAGTTGCAGATCCAAAGTGAACGATCTTTGCACCACTTAATCTATCTAGGTATAAGTTATCCTCTGTTAAATTTCGATCCGCTCCTCTATTGAATACAAAATCCCTTTCACCATTTGCTTGTAAAGAAACAAATGCTAAAGTAGTTGGTGCTAAATCGTCAGTAACAATCATCGATGTATCAACCCCCACCTCTTTCATCGTTTCTATTAAAAATAATCCAAATGGGTCATTTCCTACTTTTCCAATAAGACTCGCTTCCCCACCTAGCCTTGAAATAGCAGCTGCGACATTCGCTGGTGCACCCCCGGCTTTCTTTAGAAAATGATTACCTTCCATTAAATTAACATCAATATCTGTACAATAAAAATCGATCAAAAGCTCCCCAACGCATATGACTGCGCGGTTTGTTTTATTCATTTACATTACACTCTCCATTCTTGTGATTTAGGTAAAATGAGAGGCTATCGATCATTTTCGACAGCCTTCATAAACTCTTACTATCAACCCCTCTTTAATAGGCTTGAAATTTAGTCTTTATCTTTTCCATATACTCTTTAAAGGGTATATTTTCAAAGACTTTAATGTAACTTCTCCACCCTTGCTATAAATTTGTAATCCTTTACTTGATGGATCCGGGAAAATTTGATCAGAAATAACCGTTTCACCTTTGTTTCCAAACACTTCTACAGCAGATCGGTCAATGAAAATATGCATTTTCACAGTCCCATTTAATGCATTTAACGGTCCGTCATGCTTACCGACTACATTGTTCCCATAATCAAAGCTTCCTGAACTTGAACGGTCTACGAATAACTGTTTGGTGGCAACATCATAGCCAATAGTCGTATATTCAGTTGCTCCTTTACGAACTTGAAAGCCGAATTCAGTTGCTTTTATATCATCTACATCAAACTCAGCTATCATTTCAAATGTATCTTCTGATAGTTTAGATAGGAGATTACTTTCACCAGATATGACTTTATTTTTATATGAAATTTTTTCACTCTTATCTCGAATGGTTTTTAAAGAAACTGGTGTTTGTTTTAAACGTAAACCTTCTTCTGTCTGAGTTAGCTCCATCTTTCTTGGTAATGTCGTTGAACTTCTCCAAGTCGAAGTTGGTGTATTATTTGCATATTGCCAATTACTCATCCAGCCAATCCAATATTTTTCGCCATTCTTACCCTCAATTCCGCTCCAATCTACTGCGGCATAATAATCTGCCCCGTAGTCAGTCCATAACACTTGATCGGAAGGGTTTTCATTTTTAAACGTTTTCCCGTCAAAGGTACCTACAAAATATTGCATACCTGACCCGCCTGCAGGAGCGCCATCATTAATGCTTACCTGTAGTACCCATTTTGTTTTTGAAGGGTCACCATCAATTGGTAATTCGATGAGAGTAGGACATTCCCAAACCCCTCCGTTACTACCATGAGTAGAAGGTATCCACTCTCCAGAAACAGCAGACCAGTCTGTAAGGATGCCGCTTTCTTTCGAATCGTCTTTCTCAGGCTCTTTGGCAACTTGGTCTACTTCATTTGGCATGGCCCCTTCATTATAAACATTAACATCATCCATGTTTAAATGACCCCAACCACCTGTAGCTTGGTCTACAGCTTTAATATATAACACTTCTCCAATGTATTTAGAAGCATCCCAGACGTATTTTTGATATTTTTCTTCTTTAAATTTGGTATTGGCTTGTCGAATTAATTCTTGATCATCAGAGGCTCTCACTAACGAAACATAGCGGGTGTTGATATCATTACCACCGCCCAACAGTAAGTTGATTTCTCCAGAGCCATCTAGTTTAAAATATGAGGAGTGCAGTTCTCCTGTTGCGTCATCTCCCTTTTGAAGATCAGTAAACCCCCATAAGTGGTAGTTTCCTTGGTGGCCGAAATCCCCTCCCCAGTATGATGATACATTTGTCACATGATCTTTTGTGAAAGCATTACCTTCGATTGTACTCCACCCAGTTAGATCACCTGTCTCAAAATCATGATTAATAATTTCCTTCTCATTTGTCATGATGTTCTTACCAACTTGAACATCTTGGAATAACGTGGATGAATTCCAAACATTTAAGCCAAAATGCCCTGATGAAAAAGTTGAATCATTTACATCATGAATGAGATTTCCATCTAAAGAAATTTTAATATTTTTTCCATGGGTGCTTGCTTTTAAATGGTACCTTTTATCTGTATCTAGATTTATTGTTTTTTCAGCTAGAATGGATATGTCTCCATTTTCGATTTTCATGATTTTTATTGTATCGTTTAAAGCATCGATATTCGCCATATAACCGTTTGTTGCATTAGGATCTGCACGAAAAACGAGCGAGCCAGCTCCGTTTCCACCTTTTTCCCCAGATATCTCAATGTTTGCTTCATAAAAAAAGTTATCCCCTGTTTGACCACTCATTACAAAAGCATCCTCCGTAGAGGTTCCACTTTTTCCATCCATCGTGTTCTCCCAGCTACCGTTTACATCGGTCCATTTTGATAAATTGGTTTCAAAGTTAGATGTATTCTTGAACTCCACATTTCGAAAGGCAGCCGTTGAATTCCACGCTGACAATCCATAGTATCCATAATCGAATTCTATATCTGTTTTTTTTATAACAGATTGATCGTTTACAGAGACTTGAATTTGATCCCCCTCTGTTTCAACCTTCACATGATAGGTAGTTGAAGTTTTGAGGGTAAAAGGTTTTCTCGCAATTTCCTCATTTGTTCCATCTACATTCTTACTTAATGTTATGACATCGTTTTTGGCATCTAAGCTCGCAACATAGCCGTTCTTTGCACTCTTGTCTGACCGAAAAACTAAACCGCCTGCCCCTTCTCTCCCATTCTTCTCATTAAGCGTAATATCTCCCTCATAGCTAAATGATTCACCTGTCTGGGATGACATGGCATAAGAAGTTCTGTCTAAGCTATTTGCTTGTATTCCACCATCTTCGCCGAATTCACTTGCATACTCCCACTCTTTTAAATTAGGTGAGGTATAAAACATGATCTTATCCTTAGCCGCTAACGACATAACCCATTGGTTTGATTCTTCATGCCAAAATACTTTAGGATCGCGCCAATCTTGTAAAGGAGGGTCTGGCATTACGGGATTCCCTTTATACTTTTCCCAAGTTCTTCCTTCATCTAGGCTATACGCTATACTTTGGACTTGCTTATCCCCTGAATGCGTAAAGATGGCAACCATTGCTTCTTTTCCAAAGCCAGCTGTATTGTTCCAATCAATAACAGCACTCCCCGAGAAAATCTGGCCGTTTTCATCCGGCGATAAAGCAATCGGCAAATGCTCCCAATTAACAAGATCTTTACTGACAGCATGCCCCCAATGCATCGGTCCCCATGTCGTTCCATACGGATGATATTGATAAAACAAATGATATTCACCTTTATAAAAAACCATACCATTCGGATCATTCATCCAGTTAGCTTCAGGAGAAAAATGAAATTGATTACGGTATGGTTCATTATAATACCCTGGATTTTCTGCATATGCACTATTAAATGGTAAACAAGTGACAGTTGAACATATTAGTAGAGTACTAATAATCCTCTTCACCTTTATTTCACATCCCTTTTTTAAAATCTAAAATGACATGTGATCGTTATGCTGGACTATTTCCGCGCAATCGATCTAATAGAACGGCTGCCACAATGACTCCACCTTTTACAACTAACTGCCAATAATAGTTGACATCCATTAGAGTTAACCCATTACTGATTACCCCCATAATTAAAACCCCAATAATTGTTCCTATTATTTTCCCTTTTCCACCTGTTAAACTTGTTCCTCCTAGAATAACAGCAGCAATTGCGTCTAATTCATACATTTGACCAGCAGTTGGCTGTCCAGAAAACAACCTTCCCGCTAAAACGACTCCTCCTAAACCAGCTAGTAAACCACTGATCGAATACACATTGATTAAAGACTTTTCAACCTTAATTCCAGTTAACCGAGCTGCCTCTTCATTGCCACCAATCGCATAAATATGACGACCAAACATCGTATATTTAAGAACAAAAAACATCACAACATATACTAAAGACATGATATAAATAGGAGTGGGGATTCCGAAAATACTTCCACCACCGATGAATTTAAATGTTTCGTTTTGTAAAACAATTGGATAACCGCCACTAATGACATAAGCGAGTCCACGAACATATGTGAAGCTGCCTAGTGTAACAATAAATGCTGGTAACTTTGCTTTGGCTGTAAGAAAACCATTAATCAGTCCTACTGCATACCCTACTAGTACGCCTGATAACATCGCAATAAAAGGATTAACTCCTGCAGAAGAGACCATGACTGAGATAACGCCAGATAGAGCAACTGTTGCACCAACTGATAAATCAATACCACCAGTTAAAATAACGATTGTCATCCCAGCAGCTAAAATAGCAATAATGGAAACTTGTTTTAATACATTCAATAAATTGGCTGTATCTAAAAAATTTGGTGCTGTAAATGAAAGTACTACACACAATAATAATAAAATCATGATCATGCCAAGCCTATTCCATAAAGAATAAAGGACATTTCCTATATTTAGGCGTTGTGAATGTGTAATAGTTTGCGTATTCCCTCTCATTTCTCTCTCCCCCCTTTGGTAGCTAAACGCATAATTGTTTCCTGTGTAGCTTCTTCCTTCGAAAGCTCGCCTGTTAACCTTCCTTCACTCATGACAAGTATTCGATCACTTACCCCCAATACTTCAGGAAGTTCAGAGGATATCATTAAAACGGCCAATCCTTCATCTGCAAGCTTTGAAACAATCTTGTGGATTTCAGTCTTGGCACCTATATCAACCCCTCGTGTTGGCTCATCAAGCAGTAATACCTTTGGTGCAATTGATAGCCACCTAGCGATCACTACCTTTTGTTGGTTCCCACCACTTAAGTTTGATACTTGCTGTTCTGGGGAAGCTATTTTTATATTTAAGTCTACAATATATTGGTTAGCGCTTTCATTTGCTTGCTTCCAATTAACAATTCCTGCTTTAGCGTGTTTTTTCAATTCAGCCATTATGATGTTCTCTTTTACGGACATTGATAAAAATAACCCTTGTTCTTTCCTGCTTTCAGGTACATGTGCAATCCTATTAGCAATAGCATCTATTGAGGATTTGATTTTAACAGATTGACCATCAACCAATATTTCGCCACTTTTCAACTCGGACAAACCGAAAATAGCCCTAACCAATTCTGTTCTGCCTGCACCAACAAGCCCCGCTAAACCAACAATTTCACCTGGGTAAATTTTTAAAGATACATTCTTTACAATTGTGTTATCAGAAACATTTTTCAATTCAAGTACAGGTGAAACTTCCTTTGGATTTTTTGTGCCAAAAGCTTTTGACCGATTAAACAAGTCCTTTAAATCCCTTCCTACCATCAGCTTTACGAGATGATCAGGATTTGTCTCTTCAATCGGCCCACTTGCAATCCATTCGCCGTCACGTAATACAGTGAACCTATTAGAAATTTTAAAGATTTCTTCCATTCTGTGAGAGATATATACAATAGCAACTCCCTGCTTTTTCAAATCATCAATAATTTCAAACAGCTTTTTTATTTCTTTATCTGTTAAAGAGGCGGTTGGTTCATCCATTATGAGTACCTCTGCATTAAAGGATAATGCTCGGGCAATCTCGACCATTTGTTGTTGAGCAACACTTAAGGTCGAAACCAATTGGCGTGGATTTAAATTCGACCCCATTGAATCTAACACCTCTTGGGCACGTTCATGGACCTCATCCCATTTCACCATTCCTAAACCATTTCTAGGAAAATTCGAACCCATTAAGATATTTTCACTTATTGTTAAATTAGGAGAAAGGTTTAACTCCTGATGAATAACACTAATTCCTTTGTTCCTTGCATCAGTAGGATCCTTCCATAAAATTGGTTGACCTTTCAAGTAGATTTTCCCACCATTGTCATCAGGTGTATGAATGCCTGCGAGGATTTTCATGAAAGTTGACTTTCCAGCGCCATTCTCTCCCATTAATGCATGTACTTCACCTGGATAAAGTTCCATTCTCACATTGTTCAATACGGTTACACTTGAGAACGTTTTACTAATCCCATCCATATTCAACACTGGCTTTTTTAGAATTTGTTGGCCTTTAAGCGACATTTCATTGACAGCCATACCTTTATCTCACCCCTTATATTGATTTGAATAGGCTGATTAAAGGAGGAATCCTTATCAGCCTATTTATTGAAAGAAGCTTACCAACCTTGGTAAGAATCTAATGTATCTTGAGTTACAATCTCAACTGGAACTTTAATAAGCTCCTCAACTTCTTCACCATTTTTCACTTTCATCCCGATTTCAACAGCTTTTTTGATCATGTTACTAGGTGACTGAGCTGAAGTTGCAGCAATTGTACTTCCTTCCTTTGCCATTGCTTCTGTGGCTTCAGGAGCACCGTCCACACCGACAATGAAAAATTCATTTTTACGATTCGCTTGCTCTTGAGCAATTTCAACACCAATTGCTGCTGGATCATTAATCGCAAATACCGCGTCAATAGAGCCTGATGAATTAGCTTGTAAAATACTTTCCATCACCGTTAATGCCTTTTCGCGATTCCCTTCTCCATTTTGCTTCGCGATAACTTTAATTTTGGAATCCTTTATTGCATCTTCAAATCCTTGAATACGATCAGATACAGCCGAAACCGGAGGTCCATCAATAATAACTATTTTTCCTTTTCCACCTAATTTTTCAATCACATATTCTCCGGCCAGTTTACCAGCTTGATAGTTGTCTGAAGTAACAGTTGCATCGACACCACCTTCAGCATTAGTATCTACAGCAACTACTGGAATATCAGCAGCTTTGGCCTGTTGAACAGCCGCCGCAATTCCTTTTGTATCAACAGCATTTAAAAGAATGATATCTACCTTTTTCGTAATAAAGTTTTCAATTTGAGCTGCTTGTTTTGCTAGATCATATTCAGCGCTTTCAACTAGAACTTCAGCACCTAATTCTTTTCCTGCTTCTTCAGCACCTTTAGCCATGGAGACGAAGAAAGGGTTTGCTAAACTCCCCACCGCTACACCGATCGTTAATTGTTTGTTACCTTTTTGTCCTTCGTTACCATCTGTTGATCCATTTGATGATTCACTAGCCCCGCTACATGCCGTCATCGCGGCAATTACAAAAGTCAAAACTAGTATTCCTAGAATTTTTACATATTTTTTCATATTAATCCCCCTAGTTTTTGAAGATGAAAATAATTAGCTACAGAACGAGAAATTGTTACCGCTCTCAATCTCTTAAACTAGATCACCTCCTTAAATGAATATTTTTGGTTGAAATAATGGAGATATGGTTGATTTTGATAGTTTTTTCACATTGACTATTTATTGATAACGCTTTCATCCCTTGTAAAACAATATAATTACCCATTACACATTATAATTACAAATGAATGAATTTGGTTGGTTTTGATTGATTTTGATTATATTAAAGCTGTTTGTAATTGTCAATGGTACCAATTATTGCAAAAAATATATTGATAACATAAAATATTAAACTCTCAAATGGAATGTTTAATAGATGGAGCAGATTTTCCCTCATTGTTAATTGATCACATTACAATGAATCAAGCATTCTTTATTATATTGATAAAACAAAGGGGGAAATTTCCAATAAAATAATTTCAGAATTTTCAAAAAAGCTGGTATTCAAACTGTCTGAATCAGACAGTTTGAATACCAGCTTTCCTTCAACGATAGCAAATTTAGTTTTTAATCCCTCACAATAATTATCTCCGTTTTCTCCTTATATTTTCCTAACGTTATTGTACTTTCTTCATTCGTAATAACTTTTGTTTGATTTAAATCTGCAAACTTAGAAAATGATACTTCTCCAAATTTTGTATGATCTGCTAATACAAAGGCCTCACGTGACAAGAAAATGGCTCTTTCTTTTATTTGCGCCTCTTCTGGATCTGGGGTAGTCAATCCAAAATTATAATGAATAGCGTTCGCACCCATGAAACACTTATCAAATCTGTATTTTTTTATACTTTCGTATGCATAACGTCCAACTGTTGCTTTAGTAATCCTTTTAACAAATCCACCAATAAAATATGTACATATTTCATTTTCAAGTAATGCATCTAAATGATCAATTCCGTTTGTAATGACAACGATATCTTTTTGCCTTAAATGTTTGATCATCTGATACGTTGTTGTTCCAGCATCAAGATAAACACAGTCGCCGTCCAAAATTAGTTCTGCCGCATATTTTGCTATCTTAGCTTTTTCCTCAAGGTTCTGCGTTATTTTCTCAAACACACTTGGTTCGTCTCGTTTACTATGTAATAGTGAAGCTCCACCATGTACTCGTTTTAAGTAGTTCTGCTTTTCTAATTGATCTAGATCACGACGCAAAGTAGATTCTGAAGTATTTGTTAATTCTACTAGCTCATGAATCTTAACATTCCCCTTTTCTTTTAACAGCTTTAAAATTAATTGATGCCGTTCCGTAATAAGCATGATATCTCCTCCTCGTATTACACTTCTATTTAAAGGTTCTTCGTGTATTTTAGTTTAATTAATTTTAGTATATAGAATTTTGCAGTGACATGTGAGAACTATATTAGGGGTACCGCCAACAAGCTAAGGTGAATTTGTATCATCATAACGAAAAAA